>DASVTG010000428.1:0-8944 GCA_036387695.1 Hymenobacter sp.
TGTTCCGCGAGCCCATTGCGTTTTCAACGGGCGAGGTCGTGTACCGCAAATACACCCCAGCCCCCAAAGCCGATACCTCTGATTACGAATGCGGCGATAGCGACAACCCCAGCCCGTTCGACACCGGGTTCTGGTACTGCGACCTGGTGTAGGGCCGTGGGCCCCGTCCGACGGCGCAGCCGTCCGGCTGGTTATCGTCAGGCGGGTTGCCAGGCAGCGCGGTTAGTGCTTCTTTCAACCGGTCCGACGGCTGCGTGGTCGGACCGGAGGGTGCTGGGGAATCCTCCGCGCCTCGGGCGTTACGCTACGTTCTGCCTGACAAAGGTTAAGCCCCAGCCGCATCCAGGGTGCGGCTTAGTGCCTGCGCCGCTTGCACGATGCTGGCCGGGTAGCCCGCCCGGGCCAGCAGCCGGATGGCGTTGCGGGTGGTGAGCGGGCCGGGTTTGAGGAGGAAGTCGAAGTACCAGTCCGTTTCGGTTACGGTTTCGGAAAAATGGTACTCGGTGAATGCAGGCGCGAGCAGGGCACCCAATTCGCCGTCGTGCGTGGAAGCTACCACCAGGCTGCGTGGCTGCAAATAGGCCAGCACGGCCTGCGTGGCAGCAATGCGCTCCACCGTGTTGGTGCCCTTAAACAGTTCGTCGAGAATGAAGAGGTAGCCGCCCGCGCTTGCCTCCGCCGCCCGAATGAAGCCCAGGATGGTCTCGGCCTCGGCGAAGTAGTAGCTCTTGCCTTCGGTCAGGCTGTCGGCCAGGTTGATGCTGGACACCACCCGCCGAAACGGGGCCGCGTAGGTCGTGGCCGGGCAGGTGGCAATGCTTTGGGCCAGCAGCGCATTGAGGCCAATGGTGCGCATGAAGGTAGTTTTGCCCGACATGTTGGAGCCGGTCAGCAGCACGCTGGCCTGGTCCACGGCCAGGTCGTTGGGCACGCAGCCAGGCACCAGCGGGTTGTAAGCACCCGTAAGACGCAGGCCGGTTTCGGCGGTGAAGCGCGGCGCGCAGTGCGCGTGCCGCGCCCGAAACCCTGCCACCGCCACCGCGCAGTCGACGTAGCCCACGCCCTCGTACACGGCCCGGATGGCGTCAGCCTGCTGCTCCATGTCGCGCCGGCAGCTGCGGTACACGATGAAATCGAGGAGCAGCACAATCTTGAGGTACTGCAACAGGAGCCAGGGCAGGGCCGCAACATCGGACGACAATTGGTCCTCCACCTGCAAAAACGCTACTTTATTCACAATGGAGCCTAGCCGGCCCAGGGGTTCAGCCAGCCCGCGCATCGCGCCAAGCGGCACCTCCAGCTTGAGCAGGCCTCGCCCGGCGCGGTACAGGTTGCCCAGCTGCTGCATGGGCCGCACCCCGGCCACAATGCGCGAGCGGTAAAAAAGATGCAGCACCGTGTGCAGCAGAAACAGCACGGGCGTGGCCAGCCATAGCGCGGGCTGCCAGAAGCCACCCACCACCGTGGCAACCAAGAGCAGCGCCAGAGCCGGTGCGGCGGCCGTCCAGGCCAGTTCCGGCAGCGCCTTGCCCGCCAGCAAGTCAGCCAGATAATATGCATCCGTAGAAGCGAGACGCTGCAGCGCCAGCAGCGCCTGGCCGCGCGGCGCGGGTTCGGCAAACACTTGGGCGGTCTGGGCGAATTCGGCCAGCGCCGGCTCGTCGTTCAGGGGGCTGCGCAGGCGGTGGTAGAGGCACTGCTGGCCCACCCGGCTGGCGGTGCCGTCAAGCAGCGCAAACAGGTCGTCGCCGTTGAGGTCGGTCCAGGTTTGGTCGTCGAGGCGGTGGTAGGCGGGCTCGGCAGCTACTGCGTCGTGGTAGCGGGCAATGAGCGGGAAGTTGCGAAAGCGCGGCGAGGGGGCGCGCCACTCGGCTTCGAGCAGGGCCAGTTGGTCAGCGGTTGAGGTCCACATGGATGGGAGAGGAGCCGGGGAGCCCAACTGTGGGCCGGTGGCTGGGCAAAAGTACAGGCGAGCTTGGCACCCGGCCGGTTTCGCAATTCTGCCGTACTTGGCAGCGGCGACGCCCTTTTTTCACTCACCCCGTCGCCACGCTCATGCCCCTTACCCTCCGAAAAGTGCTGAAAGGCCTTGGCTACACCGCAGTTGGCGTCGGTGGTACCCTGGCCGCCTATGTGGCGTCGGCCTTCGCGCTCTCGCGCATTCCCGTGCCCAAGGCCCAGCCCAACGCCTCGCCCGACGTGCCGGTGTACCTGCACTCCAACGGCGTGCACACCGACATTGTGGTGCCCGTCCGCACCGAGCAGATGGACTGGAGCCAGCAGTTGCCCTACCGCAACATTCCCTCCGGCGACACCACCCTGCGCTACATCGCCTTCGGCTGGGGCGACAAAGGGTTTTACCTCGACACGCCCACCTGGGCCGACCTCAAGTTCAGCACGGCCTTCGTGGCGGCGTTTTGGCTGGGTTCCTCGGCGGTGCACGCCACCTACCTGCGCCAGCTCACGCCCGGGCCCGACACCGTGCCGCTCTACCTCAGCCGCGACGAATACGCCCGGCTCATTACCTACATCCAGCAAAGCTTTAAGTACGACGCCGCCGGCCGCGTGCAGCACATAAAAGGCCACAGCTACGGCCAAGACGACGCCTTCTACGAAGCCCACCGCGTCTACAGCTTTCTCTACACCTGCAACACCTGGACCAATAACGCCCTGAAAGCCAGCGGCCAAAAAGCCTGCCTGTGGACGCCCTACGACGGCGGCCTGCTGCATCAGTACGGGCGCTAGCGCAGTTGCCCGAAAACAAACCGGCCCCGCCGGCTGCTACGCCAACGGGGCCATTAGGGGTGGAACCATCGTGCCGACGGCCACGGGGGCTTAGTTCAGCCATACATCCGCCACTTGCTCGAAGCGGTGGGCAGCGAAGGCGCCGTAGGGACGCTCGGCGTAAAAACCGAGGATGTGGACCTGGGGCTGGCCGGTGCGCACGTGCGGCAGCACGCGCACGGGATACACGCGGCCGGCTTCGGGCCAATCACCAATGTAGTTGGCAGGGCGTTGCGCGTCGTTCACGCAACGAGCAAATTGCTGCAAAGGCAGCGGCGTGGGGAGCTTCACGTTTGACATGTCCAAAGATACTAATTTTTCGATAGACTAAAAAACTTGGAAATAAATTTTTATAGTCTTTTTTGCAGAGTATATTGTCAATGCAACCAAATAAGCAGGACTATCCTGCGAAGTGTACGAACATACGCAGTTAACAATACCCTGGGTTTTGGGAGCGTCGGAAAACTAACTACTAAAATCATTAGTAAATAGCGTCTCCAAACCGTCTGGTTAGACGGGCGGAAACGACCATGCTTACATCCCTCCACGATTTTATTTCGGGCGCCCACCTTAGCACTCGCGAACTGCCGCTGTTTGGTTGCCCCGTGCCCGCGGGCTTCCCCTCACCGGCCGACGACCACCTCGACGCGCCCTTCGACCTGACCAAGCACTTGTTCCGGCACCCGGCATCCACCTTCCTGGCCCGCGTCAGCGGCGACTCCATGACCGGGGCCGGCATTTACCCCGGCGATTTGGTGGCCGTGGACCGCGCCCTGCAAGCCCGGCACGGCAGCATTGTGGTGGCCGTAGTGGAGGGCGAGCACACCATCAAGCGCCTGCAATTGCGGGCCGGGCAGCCCTGGCTGGTGGCCGAAAACGCCCGCTACCCGCCCGTGCCCGTGGGCCTCGAAGCCGGCCTGCTGGTGTGGGGCGTGGTCACCCACGTCATCCATTCCCTTGGAAGTGGTGAGATGGTGAAATGGTGAGACGGTGAATTTGATGTTTCAAATGCGCAATCGGTACCAGTCGAGCACCACTCACCACTCACACCTCACCACCTCACCGCTGCCCATGTTCGCCCTCGTCGACTGCAATAATTTCTACGTGTCCTGCGAGCGGGTTTTCGCGCCGCACCTGGAGGGCCAGCCCGTGGTGGTGCTGTCGAACAACGACGGCTGCCTGATTTCGCGCTCCCAGGAAGCCAAGGACTTGGGCCTGAAAATGGGCGAGCCTTACCACTTGGTGCGCCCGTTGCTGGAGCAGCACAAGGTGCAGGTATTTTCGTCGAACTACGCCCTCTACGGCGACATGAGCCGCCGCGTGGTGCAGGTGCTGAGCAAGTTTGCGGCGGGGGTGGAAGTGTATTCCATCGACGAAGCCTTTCTGGATTTTAGTGGCATGGGGCTGTTAGCGCCTGACCTGCTGGCCTACGGGCAGCGCGTGCGCAACACCGTACAGTGCCACACCGGCATTCCGACGTGCGTGGGGGTCGCGCCCACCAAGACCCTGGCCAAGCTGGCCAACCGGCTGGCAAAAAAGTTGGGCACGAATAACGTGCTGGTGCTACACACCGAAGCCCAATGGATGGATGCACTGGCGCAAGTGCCCGTTGGTACCATTTGGGGGGTGGGCCGGCGCTACGCCCGCAAGCTGCAGGAAATGGGCATCGAAACCGGCAAACAGCTGTTCGACCTGCCCGAGCACTGGCTGCGGCGGCACATGGGCGGCGTGGTGGGCCAGCGCCTGTGGCGCGAGCTGCACGGCCAGCCCTGCCGGGAATGGAACCCCGCCGGGTGGGACGACGACGAGCTGCACCCCAGCACCGCCAGTCGCCACAGCGTCACCTGCACCCGTTCGTTTGGCCGCCCGCAGCACGACGCCACCGTGCTGGCCGAAGCCGTGGCCACCTTCGCCGCCAAGGCCGCCGGGAAGCTGCGGCGGCACGGGTTGGCGGCTCATTTGGTGACGGTGATACTCGGCACGGATAAGTACGCGCCGATTGCGGGGCCCAAAACGCACCACGCCGTTATCAGCCTGGCCACCAGCACCCACGACACCACCTTGCTCACCCAAGCCGCCCTGCGCGGCCTGCGCCAACTGCAGCGGGCGGGGGTGGCCTACCACCGCGCCGGCGTGCTGCTCAGCGGACTGGAGCCCGCCGGGCAAGCGCAGTTAGGCCTGTTTGCGGGCACGGCGGCCGACCAGCAGCGCAGCCAGCAATTGATGAGCACGCTGGATGCCCTGAACGCCCGGTTTGGCCGGCAACTGGTGCGGCTGGCCGCAACGGGCCTGGCCAAAAATCCGGACGGCAAACCGCAAATCCCCGCGTGGACGGGCCGTTGTGCGCACCGTTCGCCGCTCTACACCACCGGCTGGGAAGATTTATGGCAACTGCGCTGAGCTTGTGACAGTTAAAAGTTGAGAGTTAAAAGTAAAAACACAGTTGTTTCTTTTCACTTTAACTCTCAACCTTAACTTTTTCCATGACCCTGCAACCGCTCTAACGGACCACCACGGTCCGCGTGAGCAACTGGCCGCTGCCTTGGGCTCGCAGCGTGTAAAACCCGGGCGCCAAACCCGTTAGGTCCAGCGTGACCGAACTGCCGTTGACTTCATAGCGCCCCTGTACCAGTTGGCCCAGCGCGTTGGTGACGAACAAGCGCTGGAAGCCAAACCGGGTAGGCAATTCCACGCGCAAAGGCCCTGCCGTGGGGTTGGGGTACACGTTGAAGCCCGCGGACGCGGCCTTGGGCCGGGTGGGCAGCAGCGTGACGTAAGTGCTGGCCGCGGCATCGGCGGCGGCTTGCAGCTGCGGCAGGGTGGAAGAAGCCAGCAGCGCAAACGTCACCCTGACGGAGTCGCCCGGGGCCAGCTTCTCCACCCGCACCCCCACCACCTGCGACACGTCGGCGCCGTTGGGCAGGCCGGCCGTGCGCTGGCCGCGGGCGGTGCCGCTGCTTACGGTCAGGAATTTTTCGGCGGGCGAAAAACCATCCGCAAAGCGCACCGGTGCGCCCGCTGGGGCGCCGTTGTTGATGGAGTACACGGCCGCTGCCCCGCCGCCCAGCAGCCGCACGCCGGCGTAGTTGGCCAGTCCTCCCGTCGGGAGCGACTGGCCCAGGACGTAGCAATAGCCCAGCGCCCGGGTGCTGTCCCAGGCGGCGGCGTTGTGGGCGCCGCCGTCGGGCGTGGGCAGGTCCCAGTCCATAAAAAGGCCCGCGTACAGGGGCTTCAACGTGTCGGCAGTGAGGTTTTTAAGAGAGTATTCCAGCACCACGAAGTCGCGGCGGCCGGGCGCAGACCACGCGTAGGTGCGCTGGCGCACGGCCACGCCCACGCTCCGAACGCGGCTGCCCGCCACCGGAATGGTGTCCTGAAACGCGGCCCGGGCTTCCTGGTCGGCGCGAGGGCCGGGCTGCTGGCGGGTGGCTTGGGTGAGGCTGAAAAACGACTGGCGCGACCGCCCGCCGCCGGTGCGCAGGCGGTCCGAGACGCGGCTGGGAGTGGTGGCCAGTAGCAGCCCGCCTTCGCTCAGGATGTTGCCGCCCCGGTACATGAGGCCCGCCCCCATGCTGCCGGCCAGGTTGTCGAAGGCCAGGTTGCCGCGGCTGGTCAGGGTCACGGCCAGGTCGTTGGCGTCGAGCACCACGTAGTCGGGGTTGAGGATAACGTCGACAAACTGGTCGAGCTGGTAGCCGCCGCTGGCCGTGAGGCGGTAGCGCAGCGTGGCCGTCGTGTTCAGGGGAATGCCACTGGCCGCCACCGCCAGGCGGAAGGGGCGGGGCTCGTTGTCGGCCCGGTCCAGCGTGCCCAGGTCGCCAACGGCGAAACTGCCCTGCCGCACCGTGAGATGGGGCGAGAGCGAGGTGAGCGTGACGGTGAGCCCCGCCACGGGCTCCAGCAAGTTTTGAACGTCCACGGTCAGGCGCAGGGTGTCGCCGGGGCTGTACACGGCGCGGGCGGGGCCGAAGGTGCTCGTCACCACGCGGGCTTCCTGGCGGGCGGTTTGGGTGAGGGCCTTCAGCACGTTGAGGCGGCCGGTGCCCAGGCGGCCCACCCAGGCCGCATTGGCGGGCAGGGCGTCGATGTTGTCGGTGGTTTGGCGCAGCTGGGCAGCTACCTGCGCCGCCGTGAGCCGCGGAAATTTCGAGCGCACCAGCGCGGCGGCACCGGCCACCAGCGGCGCCGCGAAGGAAGTGCCGCCCACGGCCACGTAATCGTTGTCCTGGTTGCCGTAGGTGGTGAGCACGCTCAAGCCCGGCGCCACCAGGTCGATGCGGCGGCTATAGGTAGCGCTGGAGCTTTTCTGGTCGGTGCTGCTCACGCCTGATACCGACAGCACGTGGTCGTAGGAGGCCGGGTAAAACTGCAGGTCGGCGTTGGTGTTGCCGGCCGCGGCCACCAGCACGGCGTCGCGGTTCACGGCGGCGTAGGTGATGGCGTCCTGCTCGAAGCGCGAATAGCCCCCCGGCGCCCCCCAACTCATGTTGATTACCTGGCAGCCGTGGTCGGCGGCGTACACAATGGCCTCGTAGCCGGCGAAGGCGCCGCCGGGGGTGTTGGGGTAAATGTTGAGCGGCATAAACCGGCACTGGTTGCCCAAGCCGGCAATGCCCACGCCGTTGTCGGGGCGGCCCGCGGCCACGCCCGTTACCAGCGAACCGTGAATGATGGTCACGTCGAAGCCGGCGTTGTTGTCGTTATTGGCAAAGTCCCAGCCCGTAAAGTTGTCCACGTAGCCGTCGCCGTCGTCGTCGCGGCCGTTCACGGGGTCGGCGTAGTTGTGCTTTACTTGGGAGCGCAGGTCCTCGTGAGTGAGGCGCACCCCGCCGTCGGTGATGCCGATGACGATGCTGCTGTCGCCGCGGGTGACGTCCCAGGCGCGGTAGGCCTTGATTTGCTTGAGGTAGAACTGGCTGTCGGTGAGGCTGGTGGAAGTGGAGTCGGCCATGGGGTCGCTGGGCTGGTACAGCGGCTGGCGGATGTAGAGCGGCTCCACGTACTCCACGGCGCCGGTCGCTGCCAGCACGGCGCGGGCCCGGTCGAGCGAAACCGTGAGCGGAACCTGGAACTGATAAATGCCGCGCAGGTCCACGCTGCCGGGCCGCTCGGCGTTGGGCCCCAGGGCCTGCGGAAATTTCTGTTGCAGCGTGTTCGCGCCCAGGCTTTGCAAGGCCGCTTGCAGGGCCGCCGGGGTGTGGCCAGGCCGCAGTTTTAACACCAAGCGGCCCGGCACGGTAGGAGGGGCCGCTACGGCTCGGAGCGAGCTGGCCAATCCAATAAATAAGAAGAAAAATAACAAGCGTAAGGTGTTTTTCATCAAATAGATGCCTGGTAATTATAGCTCAAGTAAAGATAACCGTTTACGTAAAAGCAGCCGGGTTCGGACTGCCTGTTCAGGCAAAAACCCGGCCGGGTGTTGGGGAACAAAAGCAGGCGCCTGGCCTTTTACATCTGCGCCGGCGGTGGCGGCAAGGTCGGCGCCCCGGCGTAACTTGCGCGGCGGCTTTGCGGCCGCCCTCACTCGTCAAGAATCAATCCGTCCCACCCCCGATGATTAAGAAGCACCAAGCCACCCTCGACGCCGCCGTGCAGGCCCTGCACGGGCGTACGTTCTTTGCCGCTTTTCCCGAAAACCCGTCGCCCGAAATTTACGGGGCCGACGCCGACGCCCAGGGCCGCGAGAAGTTCGCCGCCATGCGGGGGCAGCACTTCACCGAGCTGCAGCAAGGCGAGCCCCAAGGCTGGGCCGGCCAGGAAGAGTCGCCCTACGAGCAAGCCTCGCTCGACATCAAGTACCCCTTCTACGAGCCCGCCACGCTGGTTAATAACGCCCAGGCCTCCTTCGCTGAGTGGCGCAAGCTGAAGCCCGCCCTGCGCGCGGCCCTGCTCACCGAGGCGCTGGAAGGCATGAAGAGCCGTTTTTTTGAAATAGCCTACGCCACCATGCACACCACGGGGCAGGCCTACATGATGTCGTTTCAGGCCAGCGGCCCCCACGCCGCCGACCGCGCCCTGGAAGCCATCGCGGCTGGCTACGAGGAGCAAACCCGCTTCCCCGAGGACACCCGCTGGGAGAAGCCCATGGGCAAGTACAACATCACCCTGAACAAGACCTGGCGCGCCGTGCCCAAGGGCGTGGCCCTGGTCATCGGCTGCA
>DASVTG010000429.1:0-12909 GCA_036387695.1 Hymenobacter sp.
CAGACCGCTCACGTTTTGGTAGCGTTCCGTGATTTGCACATCATCATACGTTACCACGGTTTTGCTCAGTTTCAACTCGCGGATTTGCTTTTCTAGGTTGCTTTTTTGCCTTTCTAGCTCTGCCACTTTGGCCCGCCAGTCGTTGTCAGAGTTTTGCACCAGCTCGCGTAGCTTATGCAGAATGTCAAGGAACCGCGACTCAGTGCCTACATGAGTGGGCTTATCAAGCAGCGAATGCACCCAGTCGAGCACGCTTTCTAGTTCGGGCGTTAGGGTGTGCTGGTCAGCGCCGTGCTCGTCGGTATAAAGCGTTAGGTAGCCGTAGCGCACCCATTTTTTCAGTAACTGTGCGGCTTGGTCTTCGTAAGGCAAGCCCAACGTGGTAAGGTCGCCCTCGGCGTCGTTGGCCTGCTCATCTTCCAGAAATCCGGCCAACAGCCCCACTAGCTTATCGCTTGCTAACACCGGCGAGTAATTGCCCGTCTTGAAACTTTGTCGCAAAAAGCACAGCACCAGCGGTGCGTTCTGGCTACGTAGCAACCGTATTGCCACGAAGGGTCGGTCAAGGCTGAATAAGTTGCGGTAACGTTGATAGAGCATGTGAGGCGGACGGGGTGGGTAAATATATAGGTTGGACTGAAAACGGTTGGCCGAACCTACGACTAGGTTCGAAGAAACTTTCAGTTAGTTAGGCGAAGCCACCTAGCCCAACTTCCAACGGAACACTAGCTTTACCTGATGTCTACGGCCGCCTTCTCCTCAAGAACTTGCTTCTTAGCGTTGTTTATGTTGCTAAATGCCTGCTCGTCGCCGGGCACGCCGGTCGGTGCGCCGGTGCAGGACACAGCCACGCACTACACGCGCCGCCGGGTGGTGCTGGCCGACATCCCGCAGCGCGGGCGCATCCTCGACCGCCACGACTCGGTGCTCGTGGACACGCGCCCGCAGTATCTGCTGAGTTTGCCGCGCCGGCCGCCGCTCGACACCGCCGCCCTGGGCCAGCTGCTGGGCTGGGGACCCATCGCCACCAAAAAGCGCATTGCCGACGCCCTGCCCTACGAAGAAGCCCCCGCCGGCTACCCCGTGCACCTGCAGCTCACCAAAGCCGAAGCCGAGCGCGTGCGCCGCCACCGCACCGACTGGCCCGCCCTCACCCTCACCGAGCGGCGCGGCCGCACCTACACCACCCGCGTGGGGGCGCCCGTGCTGGGCTACATGAACGCCAACGCCCAGGCGTTTCTGAAGCAAGCCATGCGCTACCGGCGCGGGCGCTTCTACCGCTTGCGCAGCGGCGGCGTCGAAGCCTACTACAACGGCCTGCTCAGCGGGCACCGGGGCTTTTTGCACCCGCTGGTCGATTCCCTGGGCCAGGAGCACGGCACCTGGGCGCCCGATACCGCCTTTCAGCAAGGCCAGGACCTGCACCTGACCATCGACGTGAAGCTGCAGGCCTACGCCGAAAGCCTGCTGGGCGGCCGCAAAGGCTACCTGGTGGCGCTGGACCCCCGCACCGGCGAAATCCTGTGCGCCGTGTCGGCCCCCACCTACGAGCCCGCCACCCTCACCGCGCCCGACCAGGCCGGCAAACGCGCCAAGCTGCTCTACCACGAGGACATGCCCCTCATCAACCGGCCCGCCATGCTGGCCAACCCGCCGGGCTCGGTGTTTAAGCTGGTGAACGCGGCCGTGGCCTTGCAGCTGGGCGCCATCGGGCCCGGCGCCTCGTTTCGCTGCGACCAGTCGCTCATCAGCTGCGTGCACCACCATCCGCAGGCCAGGAACCTGACGTTGGGACTGAAATACAGCTGCAACCCGTACTTCTACCAGGTGATGCGGGCCCTCATCAACCGCGTGCCCGACAGCCTGCGGGCCGACACCGTGGCCGCCCGCCACGCCAACCTCGACACCTGGCGGCGCTACGCCCGCTCGTTCGGGCTCGATTCGCTGCTGGCCGTGGACGTGCCCCGCGAAAGCCCCGGCTTTCTGCCCACCGCCGCCTATTATGACCGAGCCCGCCGCACCCCACGCTGGAACTTTCGGTCCGTCTACTCGCTGAGCGTGGGGCAGGGCGAAATCAACCTCACGGGCTTGCAAATGGCCAACATGGCGGCCATTGTGGCCAACCGCGGCTGGTACTACACGCCCCACTTTGTGCGCAGCGTGGGCGACGGCGGGCCACTGGCCCGTTTCACCGAAAGGCACCGCACCCTCATCGACAGCGTGCATTTCGAGGCGCTGATACCCGGCATGCTGGCCGTGATGCAGCGCGGCGGCACCGCCGAAACCTCCAGCCTGGCCGACGTGGGCATCGCCGTGGCGGGCAAAACCGGCACCGTGCAAAACGACGAGGGCGACGACCACGCCACCTTCGTCGGCTTCGCTCCGGCCAACGACCCCCAGATAGCCGTGGCGGTGTACATCGAAAACGCGGGCTTCGGGGCCACGGCCGCCGCACCTTGCGCCGCCATGGTCATGGAAAAATACCTGCGCGGCAGCATTGCCCCCCGCCGCAAGCGCTGGGAAGCGCGCATCCAGCGCCGCAGCCGCCCGCACGAGGAGTAACCCCGAAACCGCTCCAAAGCCCGTCATCCCTTGCGGCGCTCGGCATGACGGGCTTTGGTCTTCTACTATAGCGTTACTTTTGCGAGCTAAACGCTACCTCATGCAGTTCTATAAATACCAAGGCACGGGCAACGACTTCGTCATGATTGACGACCGCACCCAAGCTTTCGACGAAACCGACCACGAGCGTATTGCCTTTCTCTGCCACCGCCGCTTTGGCATCGGGGCCGATGGGCTGATTCTGCTGCGCAACAAGGCGGATTTCGACTTCGAAATGGTGTATTTCAACGCCGACGGCCGCCCCAGCTCCATGTGCGGCAACGGCGGCCGCTGCACCGTGGCCTTTGCCAAATTCCTGGGCTTAATCGACAGCCAGACTCGTTTCCTGGCCGTGGACGGCCCGCACGAAGCCCGCGTGGAAGCCGACGGCACCGTGCGCCTCAAAATGATAGACGTGGCTGCGCCGCAGGAAGCCGAGGTAGGAGAGGAGGATGTGTTTCTGCACACCGGCTCGCCGCATCACGTCCATTTCCTCGACCCCACGGAACATCCCACCCTGGCCGAGTTCAACGTGTTTGCCGCCGGCCACGACATCCGCTACGACCAGGCCTACGACCCCGCCGGCACCAACGTCAACTTCGTGCAAGTGCCCGCCGACCCCAGCCGGCCCTGGCCCGTGCGCACCTACGAGCGCGGCGTGGAAGACGAAACCCTGAGCTGCGGCACGGGCGTGACGGCCGTGGCGCTGGCGGCTTCGCAGCGCGGCGCCGCTTCGCCGGTGCGTTTGCGCACGCAGGGCGGCGAGCTGGAAGTGTCCTTCGAGCAGCGCCCCGACGGCGGCTTTACCAACGTGTGGCTCTGCGGGCCCGCGGTGCAAGTGTTTGGCGGCGCAATCGACTAGATTACAACCGCGGGCACAAACAACACCGCCGTTCGTCATGCTGAGCTTGCCGAAGCATCTCTACCGCAGTGGTAATTTAATCAACAGGATTAGTTGCACGGGCGAGATGCTCTAACAGGCTCAGCATGACTTTTTTTGTCGCGTACTTTCCATCCGCCCCTACATGGTCCATCTCCGCGCGCTCGAACCCGACGACCTCGAATTTCTCTATGCACTGGAGAATGACCGCGACGTTTGGGGCGTGTCGGACACGCTCGCGCCGGTGTCGCGCCACGCCCTGCGCGAGTACTTGGCGCATGCTTCTACGGATTTCTACGTAGTGAGACAGCTGCGGCAGGTGGTTACTACTGAAATTAGCGCCGAGCCAATCGGCGTAATCGACCTGTTTGAGTACGACCCCCTGCACCAGCGGGCCGGAATTGGCATCACCATTTTGGCCAGCGAGCGGCGGCGCGGCTACGCCCGGGAAGCGCTTCATTTGCTGAAGGCGTACGCTCGGGATGTGCTGCGATTGCACCAGGTGTATGCGACGGTCGGAGCCAGTAACGGCGCCAGTATGAGGCTGTTTCGGGCGGCGGGGTTCCGGCGCGTGGGCACGCGGCGGGCCTGGTTGCGCACGGCCAGCGGCTGGGAAGATGCCGTGGAGTGGCAGTGCCTGCTGGCCGGTAATTCGGGCATGTAGCTACGGCGCTTTTCGCATATAGAGCCTTGGCTATTGTTACGGACGGGATATTTAGTAGGATAAGCTGAACCATATCCTTCGGCCCGATGGTCCCGTATAAGTTAGCAAGCGCCCCGGCCGTTCTATTCCGTTGTTATTCCGGCGCGGCGCGAAACTCACCTTCCTGCTTTCTTCATGCCACCTTCGTCGACGGTGGAAGCGCCCCTACGTGCCTCCACCACCGCTGCCCGGCCCAGCGCATCAGCTGCCGAAACTTCTGCTCCGTACACTCTGCCCGACCTTGTTTGCTTTGCGCATTTGCACTGGGACTTCGTTTGGCAGCGGCCTCAGCATTTGCTTTCCCGCTTTGCTGAAAACGGCCGGGTATTTTATGTAGAGGACGCCTTTTATCACAACGACGACCTTATCGAGCCGCACATTGAAATAAAGGAACGTCAGAACGTGAAAGTGGTTGTGGTGCATTTGCCCCAGCGCCTCCGCCACGACGAAAATGCCGCCGACCAAGCCCAATTTGAAGTCTTAAGCCAATTTTTTAACGAGCAAGGCCTTACCAACTACATTTTCTGGTACTACACGCCCATGGCTCTGGGCAAGTCGCGCCATTTTCATCCGGCGCTCACCGTGTACGACTGCATGGACGAGCTGGCGGCGTTCAAATTTGCGCCGCCCGAGCTGCGCCAGCGCGAGCAGGAGCTGTTTCAGAAAGCCGACCTGGTGTTCACCGGCGGCCAAACGCTCTACGAGTCCAAGCGCGAGCAGCACCCCGACGCCCACGCCTTCCCCAGCAGCATCGACAAGGCCCACTTTGGCCAGGCCCGCGGCCCGCTGTCCGAACCCGCCGACCAGGCCGGCATTGCGCACCCCCGCGTCGGCTTCTTTGGGGTCGTCGACGAGCGGCTCGACATTGAGTTGCTGCGCGAATTGTCGCAGAACCACCCGGAGTGGCAATTCGTCATCATTGGGCCGGTGGTGAAGATTGACCCGGCCATTTTGCCCCGTACGCCCAACGTGCATTACCTCGGCGGCAAGGACTACAAGGAACTTCCCGCCTATTTGAAGGGTTGGGACGTAGCAACATTGCTATTTGCCGATAACGAGAGCACCAAGTTCATTTCGCCGACCAAAACTCCAGAATACCTGGCCGCCGGCAACCCCGTAGTAAGCACGCCTATTCGCGACGTGGTGCGCCCCTACGGTGATTTGAACCTCGTGCAGATTGCCGACAACGCCGCTGATTTCGGCAAGGCCATTGAGAAGGCCCTCACCCAGCGCGACGACGCCGACTGGCGCCAACGCACCGACGACTACCTCGCCACCATCTCCTGGGACCAAACCTGGCAGGGCATGGTGGACCTCATGCAGCAGCGCCTGGGCACCAAAACCGCCGACGCCAGCACCACGCTGACCGGCGCGCCGCCCATGGCCACAAAAGTCTCCGAAGTAACCCTGCCCCCGATTGGCTCGGGCCAGTAAGTGCCATCTTATCAACTGGCGTCCTATTTATCAGTCCCTTCCCTACACACTCCCATACCCTACGCACCATGTTCGATTACCTCATCGTTGGGGCCGGTTTTGCCGGCAGCGTGCTCGCCGAACGGCTGGCCACCCGCAGCAATAAGAAGGTCCTCATCATCGACAAGCGCAGCCACATTGCGGGCAACGCCTACGACCATTACAACGAGGAAGGCATTCTGGTGCACAAGTACGGCCCGCACATCTTCCACACCAACTCGAAGGATGTGTTCGACTACCTCGGCAACTTCACCGATTGGCGCCCCTACGAGCACCGCGTGCTCGCCTCCGTTGACGGCCAGATGGTGCCCATGCCCATCAACCTCGACACCATCAACAAGCTCTACGGCCTGAACCTGACCAGCTTCGAAGTGGAGCAGTTCTTCGAGTCGGTGGCTGAGAAGGTGGACGTCATTAAAACGTCGGAAGACGTGGTGGTGAGCAAAGTCGGCCGCGAGCTCTACAACAAGTTCTTCAAGAACTACACCAACAAGCAGTGGGGCCTCGACCCCTCGCAGCTCGACAAGTCGGTGACCAGCCGCGTGCCCACCCGCACCAACCGCGACGACCGCTACTTCACCGACACCTACCAGGCCATGCCCCTGCACGGCTACACCCGGATGTTCGAGAAAATGCTCGACCACCCCAACATCAAGGTGATGCTGAACACCGACTACCACGAAGTGATGGATTTCATTCCTTTCAAGGAGATGATTTTCACCGGCCCGGTAGACGAGTATTTCGATTTCAAATTCGGCAAGCTGCCCTACCGTTCGCTGGAGTTCAAGCACGAGACGCTGAGCAAGGAAAAGCACCTGGCCGCGCCCGTGGTGAACTACCCCAACGAGAACCTCTACACCCGCATCACCGAGTTCAAGGCCCTCACCGGCCAGGAGCACCCCAAAACGGCCATCGTGTACGAGTACCCGCAGGCCGAGGGCGACCCGTACTACCCCATTCCGATGCCGGAAAACGCCGAGCTGTACAACAAGTACAAGAAGCTGGCCGACGAAACGCCCAACGTGCACTTCGTGGGCCGCCTCGCCACCTACAAGTACTACAACATGGACCAGGTAGTGGCCCAGGCCCTGACGCTCTACAAGAAGCTGACGGAGAAAGAAAACGCTGCCAAGCCCGCCCGGCCGGCCATTTCGGGCAGCACCGCGCTGGTGGAGAAGCTGGTGAGCCGCTCGCCCAAGCAAGAATAGCGGAACCACTCTTTTCTGGATTGCCCAAACTGCCACCCCACGCGCTAGCATCGGGGTGGCAGTTTGATTTTAATGCCGGACCAAGCACAACGCTAGGTCGCGGCCAGAATTCTTATTGTCCTACCCATCGAAATTCCCATGTCTGATTTAGCTATCTGGGGTGGCATCGAATGCACCCAATGCCGCATCCGTGAAGGATATTACAACCAACTTGCCCGCAACGGCCACTGGGACCGCGCCAGCGACCTGGACGCCATTGCCGGCCTCGGCCTGAAGACCCTGCGCTACCCCGTGCTCTGGGAGCATACTTCGCCCCAGGACCCCGACGTGTGCGACTGGGCCTGGCCCGATGAGCGCCTGGCCCGGCTGCGCGAGCTCGGCATCAACCCCATTGCGGGCCTGGTGCACCACGGCAGCGGCCCAACCTACACGGCCCTGCACGAAGAGAGCTTCGCGCCCGGCCTGGCCAAGCACGCGGCCAACGTGGCCCGGCGCTACCCCTGGCTCACCCACTTCACGCCCGTGAACGAGCCGCTGACCACGGCGCGCTTTAGCTGCCTGTATGGGCACTGGTACCCGCACACCACCTGCCACCGCACCTTCGTGCGGGCCCTGCTGAATGAGCTGGAGGCCACGCGCCTGTCAATGAAAGCCATTCGGGAAATCATCCCGCACGCCCAATTGGTGCAAACCGAGGACCTGGGCCAGGCCCACAGCACGCCGGCCCTGCGCCAGCGGGCCGAGTTTGAAAACCACCGCCGGTGGATTAGCCTGGACATTCTGTGCGGCAAAGTCACGCCCGAGCACCCGTTCTGGGCTTACCTCACCGAGCACGGCGCCCCCGAGGCCGAGCTGCTGAGCTGGGTGGATGACCCCTGCCCGCCCAACGTCATCGGCATCAACCACTACGTTACCAGCGAGCGGTACTTGGACGAGGCCACGGAGCATTACCCGGACGGCTACCTAACCGAAAACGACGGCCTGACTTACTCCGACGTGGAAGCCATCCGCGTGGGGGGCGTCGAAACCGTGGGGCTGGCCAACCTGCTGGTGCAAACCTGGCAGCGCTACCAACTGCCCATTGCCGTGACCGAAGCCCACCTCAACAGCACCCGGGAGGAGCAGGTGCGCTGGCTCAGCCACGTGTGGGAGGCGGCCAAGGAAGCCCGCAGCGCCGGCGCTGACGTGCGCGCCGTGACGGTGTGGGCCCTGCTGGGCAGCTACGACTGGAACAAACTCCTGACCTGCAACGTGGGCTACTACGAGCCCGGCCCGTTCGACGTGCGCAGCGGCGAGCTGCGGCCCACGCTCCTGGCCAAGCTGGTGCGGGCGCTGGCGCAGGGCCGCAAATTCCGCCACCCGGTGATGCAGACGCCCGGCTGGTGGCTGAGGTCGCACCGCGTGCTTTACCGCCCCCATTTGGCCGAAACGCGGGCGCTGCCCAAAGGCAAAAAGCAAAATCGACGCGAAGAGTTACCTGGAGAATTAGGCAAGGCAGCCTAGCCCTCATCAGGCAGTTCCATTGCGGGCCTCTGCCAGCGGCGGACGCCCGCAATCCGTATCTGTTCAGCCACAAACGCCGCTTTGCCCGTATTGAACCGGCAGTTTGTTTCCGTTCAAGCCAAGCGAAGCGCTGGTTTGGGCCATTGTTCCACCGACGACGTATCCGATGACACAACTAGAACTCTGGGGCGGTATTGAATGCAGCCACTGCCGCGTGGGCGACAACTACTCCGACCAAATGACGCGCAGCGGCCACCGCCACCGCGTTTCCGACCTGGACGCGCTGGCTGACCTTGGCCTGAAAACCCTCCGCTACCCCGTGCTCTGGGAACATACCTGCCCGGAAGGCCCCGACACCTGCGACTGGACCTGGGCCGACGAGCGCCTGCCCCGGCTGCGCGAGCTCGGCATCAACCCCATCATCGGCCTGGTGCACCACGGCAGCGGCCCCCGCTACACCGCCCTGCACGAGGACAACTTTGCCGCTGGCCTGGCCCGGCACGCGGCCAACGTGGCCCGGCGCTACCCCTGGCTCACCCACTTCACGCCCGTGAACGAGCCCCTCACAACCGCCCGCTTCAGCGCCCTCTACGGCCACTGGTACCCCCACACCACCGACGACCGCACCTTTGTGCGGGCCCTGCTCAACCAGCTCGATGCCACCCGGCAGTCGATGAAGGCCATTCGGGAATTCATCCCGCACGCCCAGCTGGTGCAGACCGAAGACCTGGCCCAGATTCACAGCACGCCGGCCCTGCGCTACCAAGCCGACTTTGAAAACCACCGGCGCTGGCTGAGCCTGGACATCCTGTGCGGCCGCGTGTCGCCGACGCATTTTTTTTGGAACTACCTGCGCGAGCACGGTGCCAGCGAGGAAGAGCTGCTGGATTGGGTTGACAACCCCTGCCCACCCGACGTGCTGGGCCTGAACCACTACCTCACCAGCGAGCGGTTTCTGGACGAGGCCGTGGACCGGTACTGGACCTGCCACGCCGCCGACAACGGCCAGCAGCGCTACGCCGACGTGGAAGCCGTGCGCGTGGACCGCGTGCAGCTGGCCGGGGTCACCAGCCTGCTGCTGCAAGCCTGGCAGCGCTACAAAATCCCCGTGGCCATCACCGAAGCCCACCTCAACTGCACCCATGAGGAGCAGGTGCGCTGGCTGCAATACGTGTGGGAGTCGGCCCAGGCCGCCCGCGAGCAAGGCGCCGACATACGCGCCGTCACGGTGTGGTCGGTGTTTGGCGCCTACGATTGGGTGAACTTGCTGACCCGCGACGCCGGGCAATACGAAACCGGCGTGTTTGACGTGCGCAGCGGCCAGCTGCGGCCCACGCTGTTGGCCAAGCAGGTGCGCAGCCTCGCCCATGGCCAGCCTTTTCAGCATCCCGCGCTGCAAAGCCTGGGCTGGTGGCAGCGGCCCATCCGCTTGCAGTTCCAGCCCAGCTGCACCCCGGACAAATCCATCGAGCCCCGCCGCATGAAAGTTTCACGCGCCACCCGCCCGGTCACCAAGGAAAAACTGAGATATGCGGCCTGATTTCGTTCCCAGTCACATTGCCGAGCAGGACATTCGTCCTTTGCTCATTGCCGGGGCGCACGGCACCCTGGGCCGGGCCTTCGGCCGCATCTGCCACACCCGGGGCCTGGTAATAGCGGCCCTGGGCCGCGATGAGCTGGACGTGACCAGCCCCGTCATCGTGGAGAAAGCCTTGGACGTGCTACGCCCCTGGGCCGTGGTGAACGCCGCCGGCTACGTGCGCGTGGACGAGGCCGAAAACAACGCCGGCGACTGCTTCCGCGAAAACGCCACGGGTCCTTCGGTGCTGGCCACGGCTTGCGCCGCGCGCGGCCTGCCTTTCCTCACCTTTTCTTCGGATTTGGTGTTTGACGGGCAGCAGGCCGAGCCATACACCGAGTCCTCGAAGCCCAACCCGCTGAACGTGTACGGCCGCAGCAAGCTGGCTGCCGAGCAGCGCGTGCTGGCGGTGCACCCTCAGGCGCTGGTGGTGCGCACCAGTGCGTTTTTCAGCGGCTGGGATGAATTCAACTTCGTGCACTTTGCCATGCAGGCCGCCCGCGCCGGGCAGCAGTTCGAGGCAGCGGACGACGTGCGCATCTCGCCCACCTACGTGCCTGATTTGGTGAACACCGCGCTCGACTTGCTGCTGGACGAGGCCAACGGCATCTGGCACGTAACCAATGACGGCTCGTGTACCTGGGCCGAGCTGGCCCGCATGGCCGCACAGCACGCTGGCCTCTCGCCCGATTTTGTGGTGCCGCGCCCCATGGCCGACTTTGGCTTGCCCGCTGCCCGGCCACCGCAAAGTGTGCTGGTGAGCGAACGGGGCATGGTTCTGCCTTCTCTGGAGGATGCCGTTGGCCGTTGCGTGAGCGAGATGGAACGGCATTTCGCGCTGCCGTAGGAACGCGCCATGGCGCGTTCAATCGTTGCACGTTAATCGCAACACGGTCAGTCGTTGCGTGATTTATCGTTGCCAGCTGCCGGCGCAGGCGCCAGCAGCCAGCTGCCTTCCGCCCACCGACGCGACCGCCGAACGCGCCGTGGCGCGTTCCTACTGCTGCCAGGCTGGCACAATTTCCTTTTTGGGACGGTTTTAGCGGAAGGCTCCGTAAATTTGGGGTGCGCCCCGGCGCTATTCGCTAAAAAACTACCTGATGTTTGAATTCCTAGGCAAGACCGTCGCCAAAATATTTGGCTCCAAGTCGGAGCGCGATTTGAAAGATATCGTGCCCTACGTGGGCTTGATTAATGCCGAATATGCCAAACTGGCCGGCTTGTCCGATGACCAGTTGCGTGAGCAGACCGACTCCGTGCGGGCTCGCATTGCCGAGCGCCTCGCCGGTCTGGATGGGCAGATTGCGGGTTTGCACCAGCAAATCGACACCCAGCCCCAGCTCGATGTGGCCCAGAAAGAGGTGCTGTTCGAGCAGATTGACGCGCTGGAAAAGCAGCGCAACAAAGACCTGGAGGCCGTGCTCTTGGAAGTTCTGCCGCAGACCTTCGCCATTGTGAAGGAAACCGCCCGCCGGTACAAGGAAAACGGCCAACTGGTGGTAACCGCCAACGAGCGCGACCGCGAGTACGCCGCCACGCACCCCAACTGCGTGATTCAGGGCAACCAGGCCATCTGGAGCAACACCTGGACCGCGGCCGGTGCCGAAATTACCTGGGACATGGTGCACTACGACGTGCAGCTGATTGGCGGCGTGGTGCTGCACCAGGGCAAAATTGCCGAGATGGCCACGGGTGAAGGCAAGACGCTGGTTTCTACGCTGCCCTCGTTCCTCAACGCGCTGTCGAAGCGCGGGGTGCACCTCGTAACCGTCAACGACTACTTGGCCAAGCGTGACTCCGAATGGAACGCGCCGCTGTTCGAGTTCCACGGCATCACGGTGGACTGCATCGACAAGCACCAGCCCAATACGCCGGAGCGCCGCGCCGCCTACCAGGCCGACATCACCTACGGCACCAACAACGAATTCGGCTTCGACTACCTGCGCGACAACATGGCGCGCGACCCTGAGGAACTAGTGCAGCGCAAGCACCACTACGCCATGGTCGACGAAGTGGACTCCGTGCTGATTGACGATGCGCGGACGCCGCTCATCATCTCCGGCCCGGTACCCCGCGGCGACGTGCACGAATTCTACCAGCTCAAGCCGCGCATCCAGCGCTTGGTGGACGAGCAGAAGAAGCTCGTGCAGAACTACCTGGTGCAAGCCCGCAAGCTCATCGCCGAAGGCAAGACTGGCGCGGAAGAAGGCGACAAAAACGGAGTGGGCGGCCTGATGCTGTTCCGCGCCCACCGCGGCCTGCCCAAGAGCAAGCCCCTCATCAAATTCCTGAGTGAAAGCGGCAACCGCGCCGTGCTGCAAGCCACCGAAAACCATTACCTGCAGGACAACTCCCGGCAGATGCCCAAGGCCGACGAGCCGCTGTTCTTCACCATCGACGAGAAGAACAACCAAATCGAGCTGACCGAAAAAGGCATTGACTTGATTACGGCTCAGGGCGAAGACCCGCAGCTGTTCATCATGCCCGACATTGGGGCGGCCATTGCCGACATCGAGAAAAACGCCGCGCTCACCAGCGAAGAGAAGCTGCATCAGAAGGAAAAACTGATGAGCGACTACCAGGAAAAGTCGGAGCGGGTGCACACCGTGAACCAGCTGCTGAAGGCTTACACGCTGTTTGAGAAGGACGACCAGTACATCCTGACCGACGACGGCAAGGTGAAAATCGTGGACGAGCAAACCGGCCGCGTAATGGAAGGCCGCCGCTACTCCGACGGCCTGCACCAGGCCATCGAGGCCAAGGAAAACGTGCGCGTGGAAGACGCCACCCAGACCTACGCCACGGTGACGCTGCAGAACTACTTCCGCATGTACCACAAGCTGGCCGGCATGACCGGTACGGCCGAAACCGAAGCCGGCGAGTTCTGGGAAATCTACAAGCTGGACGTGGTGGTGATTCCCACCAACCGCGCCATCAGCCGCAAAGACTCCGACGACCAAGT
>DASVTG010000430.1:0-4930 GCA_036387695.1 Hymenobacter sp.
TCCCCTACCATGATGCCGCGCACGCCGATTTTGGCGCCGGCTTGTATATCGCGGTACCGGTCGCCTACTATCCAGCACTGGGCGGGGTCGAGGTTGAAGCGGGCCACGGCTTTTTCGAACATGCCCGAATCGGGCTTGCGCAAAATGGATTCGCTCACGCTGGGGTGGGCATCGCTAAAATACAGGGCGTCGAGCAGGTGGCCGCACGCGTCCTGCAGCTTTGCGTGGCAGGCCCGGACATCGGCCGCGGTGTAGAGCTTTTTGGCAATTCCTGCCTGGTTGGTGACCACCACGAGGAAATACCCCGCCGCTTTCAGGCGCGCCAAGCTCTCGGGTGCGCCCGGGCACACCACGAATTTATCGGGCTGCCACACGTAGTCGCCCATCTCGACGTTGAGCACGCCGTCGCGGTCAAGAAAAACAGCTTTGTTGTTTGTTGTCATTGAACAAAGGAAGTAGCGCGAACTTTGTAGTTCGCGTCCCCGCGCCATTCGGCCACTCCCGGACGCGAACTACATGTTCGCGCTACATGAAAATTGCTATCATTGGAGGCGGCATCAGCGGCCTCACCTTGGGCTGGTACCTGCAAAAAGCCGGCGTGGTTTACGATTTGTTCGATGCCAACGCACAGCCCGGCGGCAACCTGCGCACCTGGTCGACGCCGGAAGGCTACCTGCTCGAAACCGGCCCCAATTCCTTGCAGCTGAGTGAGGAGCTCAACGAACTGCTGTTCGACCTGGGCCTGACCGACCAGATTCAAGACGCTGCCGCCGTCAGCCAGCACCGGTACGTGCTGCGCAGCGGACGCTACCAGGCGCTGCCCAGCTCGCCGCCCACCTTGCTCACCAACGGTTTTTTCAGCTTGAAAGCGAAGTGGCGACTCCTGCAAGAATTCCGCAAGCCGGCCGCACCAATTGACACCACGGAAACCGTGGCGCACTTTTTCCGCCGCCGGTTTGGCCCCGAAATCGTGGACTACGCCGTCAACCCCTTCATGGCGGGCATCTACGCCGGCGACCCGGAACAGCTGCTGCTGCACAAAACCTTCCCGCAGCTGGCGGCCCTGGAGCAGCAACACGGCTCGGTGCTGCGCGGCCTGGCCAAAACGGGCAAGGGAGCGCCCCGCCGCCGCATCATCACGCTCAAAAACGGCCTTCAGGCCCTGACCGAGGCGCTGGCAACCCGGCTCATCCACTACCAACCGGACACGAGCGTCACGGCCATCTCACGCGCCGCCGATGGCACTTACCAGCTGGAACTTTCCGCTGCCCAAGGCCTGGCCGCGGCGCCGGGCTACACGCACCTGGCGCTGGCCTTGCCTACTTATGCCGTGGCGCCGCTGCTTCAGCCGCTGTTCGCCCACGCGGCCGACGCGCTGGCGGCCGTGCACTACCCGCCGATGGGCGTGGTCTTTTCGGCCTATGACCGTTCCGCTGTCTCCCACCCGCTCAACGGCTTCGGGGCTTTGCACCCCAAGGTAGAAAAGACCTACGCGGCCGGGTCAATTTGGACCAGTTCCATTTACCCCGAGCGGGTGCCCGCCGGTCAAGTACTCTTCACCACGTTTGTGGGAGGCGCGCAGTACGAGGAGGCCGCCCGCGAGCCCGAGGCCGCGCAGCAGGCGGCGGTGCACGCCGAGTTGAGCCGCTTCTACGGCATCACCGGCGCCCCGCGCTGGCAAGGCCGATACTTCTGGCCGCGCAGCATCCCCCAGTTCGACGAGAAAATTGTGGGTGCCCACGCGGCCGCAGCCGAGTTAGCAGCCGAAAACATCGTAACCGTCGCCAATTGGCGGGCCGGAGTGAGCGTGCCAGACTGTGTGCGCCATGCCCGCCACGTGGCCAACCAATTAGCCGCCGACGCCTAGCCCTTTCGGCCGCATCGTGGCCAGCCAATTCGTCGCGGTATTTTTATTCCTGGTTAAAATAGGCACCTTGGGGCCCAAACACCCGTGCAGCTTCGCAGCGCGAAACCCTATCTTTGACCCCATGAGCGAAGGCCTCGTCCTAATTCCCACCTACAACGAGCACGAGAACGCAGAGCTGATTATCCGCAAGGTGATGTCGTTGCCGTTGGCTTTCGACGTGTTGATTATCGACGACGGCTCGCCCGACGGCACGGCCGCGATTGTGCGGAGGCTGCAGGCAGAGTTTGCAGGCCGCTTGTTTTTGGAAGAGCGCAGCGGCAAGCAGGGTTTGGGCACGGCTTACCTCCACGGCTTCGCCTGGGCGCTGGCCCACGGCTACGAGTACGTGTTCGAGATGGACGCCGACTTTTCGCACAACCCCGAAGACCTCCTCCGCCTGCACGAGGCCTGCGCCCGCGACGGCTACGACCTGGCCATCGGCTCGCGCTACATCCAAGGCGTGAACGTGGTGAACTGGCCCATGTCGCGGGTGCTCATGTCGTATTTTGCTTCCTGGTATGTGCGCATGGTCACGGGCATGCCCATTCGCGACGCCACGGCGGGCTTTAAGTGCTACACGGCCCGGGTGCTGCGCGCCATCGACTTGGCCAACATCCACTTCGTGGGCTACGCCTTCCAAATCGAGATGAAATGGCTGGCCTACCAGCTGGGCTTCCGCATCAAAGAAGTGCCCATCATTTTCACCGACCGCACCCGCGGCACCTCCAAAATGTCGAAGGGCATCGTGGAAGAGGCCTTTTTTGGGGTGCTTCAAATGAAGGTGAGCAGCTGGCTGCACCCCCTGAAACCGGTGGGCAGCCGGTAAGGCCTTTTGAGCGGTAGCCCCCAGCGGCACCCGCGTCGTGGCGTATCTTGCCACCACGCATGGAAAACACTCCTCTATTTTGGCTGGTCTTTAATGCCTTCGTAATCGGGCTGCTGCTGCTCGATTTATTGGTCTTCAACCGCAAAGCCCACGAAATAAAGCTGCGCGAAGCGCTGGGCTGGAGCGTCTTTTGGGTGGCGCTGTCGCTGTGCTTCAACGTTGTGGTGTACCGCACCATGGGCCGCGAGGCGGGCCTGCAGTGGCTAACCGGCTACCTGGTGGAAAAGGCCTTGAGCGTCGACAACCTGTTCGTCTTCCTGCTCATTTTCAATTATTTTAAGGTTCCAGGTCAGTACCAGCACCGCATTTTGTTCTGGGGCGTGCTGGGCGCCCTGGTACTGCGGGCCGTGTTCATACTGGTGGGCGGCGCGCTGCTGGCCAAGTTTCACTTTCTGATTTACCTGCTCGGGGCCTTCCTGGTCTACACCGGCATTCGGATGGGCCTGAGCGCGGGCGAACCCGAAATTGACCCCGAAAACAACCCCGTGGTGCGGTTTCTGAGCCGCCACTTGCCCATCACGCGGCAGTTGGATGGCGGCAAATTCTTTATCAAGAAAGACGGCCTGCGCTTCGCCACGCCGTTGTTCGTGGTGTTGGTGATGGTAGAAACCACCGACGTGGTTTTTGCCGCCGATTCCATCCCGGCCATTCTGGCCATCACGCGCGACACGTTTGTCGTGTTCACGTCCAACGTGTTTGCCTTGCTGGGCTTGCGGGCCATGTATTTCGCCCTGGCCAGCATGATGCGCCTGTTCCACTACCTGCACTATGGCCTCTCGTTGATTTTGGTGTTCATCGGCACCAAAATCCTGCTGGAGAACGTGTTTCCCATCCCCATGCCCTGGGCGCTGGGCGTGGTGGGCGGCCTGCTGCTGCTGAGCATCGTGGCGTCGGTGGTGTGGCCGAAGGAATCCGAGGATTCGGTTAAAAGTTAAAAGTGAAGAGTTAAAAGCACCTGCGTGTTCGCTTTTGCGCCCCACGCTTCTGCCCGCGTTTTAATTTTTCACTTTTAACTCCCAACAAAGGGCTACTTCGGTTCCTTGGGCGGTTCTACGTCGGCCGCGCCGGAGTTCACGCCGGCATCGGGGGCGGCAGCCCCGGTGTTGAGCAAGTCAATCAGGTTGAGCGGCTCGAATTGGCTCGAATCGGAAGCCATGATGGAACGCGTGGTGTCGGGCCGGGCCGCGAAGTGCATGTACTGCCGGGCCGGGCCGTTGAGGGCGAGGCTATAGGGCAGGTTCTCGCGGTCGCTGTCGGTGATGAGGCCGCGCGTGGCCATGATGTCGGCAATCAGCCGGAAGAAATACCGCGTGCTGCGGCGCAGGCCCCCGTAGGCATCAAAGGAAAACCGCGAATATTTGGGCTTGGGAATGATGCTGGCCAGGTAGAGGCTTTCGGACAGGTCCAGCTCGTCGGGCCGCTTGCCGTAGTAGAACAGGGCCGCGTCTTTCACGCCGTACACGCCGCGCTTGCCGCTGGGCCAGCGGTACTTGCTCGGGCCCCACTCAATGATGTTCAGGTAAACCTCAAACATGCGCTGCTTGCTGGCCAGGCCCGTGTTTTCGATGAGCCACACCATGAGGGCTTCCTCAATTTTGCGGGCCACCGTTTTCTGACGGGTCAAAAACACGTTTTTAACCAGCTGCATGGAAAGGGTGCTGCCGCCACGGGCAAAGCGGCGCTCCTTGATGTTCTGAATGGCCGACTTCACAAACGCTTTTTCCATGAAGCCCTTGTGGGTGAAAAACCGCGGGTCCTCGGCCGTCGTGATGGCGTGGATGAGGTAGGGCGACACCTCGTTGTAGGGCACAAAGTCGGGGTTGGGCGGGCCCACCGTGAAGGAGCGCACCGAGTCGCCCCGGTCGTTGTACACCGTGTGCAGGAAAGCCGTGTTCAGCTTGTTGAGGTTTTCCTCGCCAAAGCTGGTCAGCCTGAAGTCCTTGCCTTTCAGACTGGAATCAAATTTCAGGCTGTCCACCTTGGCCATGTCCAGGCTGCCGCTCATGCGGTAGGTGAGCGTGCCGGTGCCTTGCGTGCCGCGCACCTCGTCGAAAATGCCCGTGGGCAGGGAGGAGAAAAAGTCGTTGGCCGGGGTTTCGGCCGAAGTCACCTTGATGTTCACCGCTTGGCTGGGCTTC
>DASVTG010000431.1:0-4100 GCA_036387695.1 Hymenobacter sp.
CGGCGGGTGTCGGCGTCAAAGCTGGAGAAGCCGGACGGCGCAGCGGGCCTGGCAGCGGCCGACGATGCCGCGGCGGCCAGCGCATCGGGGCGGTAGGCGTCGCCGCTGGAAGCCGCCCGCGCGGCGGGCGTGGCAGCGGGCAGGTGGTCGTCGGCCTCGGTGGGCCCAGTGCCGGTGCCTTTGCCCGCCCGCAGCGGCCGTATGGGCGCAAAGTTCACGTCGCCGTCGAAGTCCAGCGACGGGGCGATGTTGTGGATGCCCAGGCTTTGTTTGACGGCGGCGCGCACCACGGCGTAGACGGTTTTTTCGTCCTCAAACTTTATTTCCGTCTTGGTGGGGTGCACGTTGATGTCGATGGCCTTGGGGTCCAGCTCCAGAAACAGCACGTAGAACGGGTGCGTGTCGCGCGCCAGCAGGCCCTCGTAAGCCGCCAGCACCGCGTGGTTGAGGTAGGCCGAGCGGATGAAGCGGTTGTTGACGAAGAAAAACTGGTCGCCGCGGCTTTTCTTCGACGACTCCGGCTTGCCCACGAAACCGCGCACCGAAATGGAATGCGTCACCTCTTCGCAAGCGGCCAGCTGCTCCTTATAGCCGTTGCCGAGCAGCGACACGATGCGCTGGCTAAGCTTGCCCGCGGGCAGGCCAAATACTTCCAGCTCGTTTTGGTACAGCGAAAAGGCAATTTGCGGGTTGGCCAGCGCCACGTGCTGAAACTCGTCGAGGATGTGCCGCATTTCCACGGCGTTGCTCTTGAGAAAATTGCGGCGGGCGGGCACGTTGAAAAACAGGTTCTTCACCGCAATGCTGGTGCCGTCGGGGCAGGCGGTGGGCTGCTGGCTGGTCACCTGCGAGCCTTCCACCAGCAGCAGGCTGCCCGTGTCGTGCTCGCGCTGCTTGGTGCGAATTTCTACCTGCGCCACGGCCGCAATGCTGGCCAATGCCTCGCCGCGGAAGCCCAGCGTGCGAATGCGGAATAAATCTTCGGTTGAGCGGATTTTGCTGGTGGCGTGGCGCTCCAGGCTCATGCGGGCGTCGGTGGGCGACATGCCGGCGCCGTTGTCAACCACTTGCACGAGCTGCTTGCCGGCCTCTTTCACAATGAGTTGAACCTGGGTGGCCCCGGCGTCGACGGCATTTTCCAGCAGTTCCTTCACCACGGAGGCCGGGCGCTGCACCACCTCGCCGGCCGCAATCTGGTTGGCGAGGTATTCGGGAAGCAGGTGGATGATGTCGGGCATTTTCTGGAAGCGAGAAGCGGGTATTGAGAAGCGGCCAAGCGGGAGCTAATGAGCACGGCAACAAGCGGAAACGTGCCCAACAATAACCGAAAACCGGCCACGTTGTAAACCCGCGGCGGGGTTTTCTGCGTACCTTCGCGGCTAAATAGCGGAGTTCCAGCATGAAATTTTACGGTTTAAACCGCAACGGTTTCACGCCTTGGTCGGCTACGTTTGGAACCTCCAAACCAGGCCGCCGGGTTCCGCTATTACCCACGACAAAAGTACGGCCCCCGCGGCCCGTTTGCCTCTTGAACCAACCCACCACCCCCAAGGGGCTAATGCGCATCCCTTTCCAGCTCGGCCTTGCTGCTCTGCTGCTGGCCGCGGGCTTGCTGCTGTCGTTTGCCAAGCTGCCCAAGCTGCCCGCCGACCCGTTTAGGGCCTCTCCGGCCGAGGCGGCGTGGGTCGACAGCGTGTTTGCCTCGCTCACGCCCGAGCAGCGCCTGGGCCAATTGTTCATGGTGGCGGCCTATTCCAACAAAGAGCGCAGCCACGCCGACCGCATCGAGCGGCTGGTGCGCAACCAAGCCATTGGCGGGGTGATGTTTCTGCAAGGCGGCCCCAAGCGGCAGGCCCTGCTCACCAACCGCCTGCAGGCCGCCGCCAAAGTGCCGCTGCTCATTGCCATGGACGCCGAGTGGGGCCTCGACATGCGCCTCGATTCCTCGGCGCACTTCGCCAAGCAAATGACGCTGGGGGCCATGGACGACCCCAAACTGGTGTACCAAATGGGCCGCGACATTGCGCGCAAAATGCGGGCGCTGGGCGTGCACATCAGCTTCGCGCCGGTGATTGACGTGAACTCCAACCCCGGCAACCCCGTCATCGGCAACCGCTCGTTTGGCGAAGACCAGAACCGGGTGGCTGGGCTCGGCATTCAGTACATCAAGGGCTTGCAGGAAAACGGCGTGATGGCCGTGGCCAAGCACTTCCCGGGCCACGGCGACACGGACACCGACTCGCACGTGTCGCTGCCGGTCATCAACACCGACATGGCCCGCCTGGCGAAAGTGGACCTGGTGCCTTTCCAGCAGTCCTTCGAGGCGGGCGTAATGGGCGTGATGGTGGCCCACCTTTACATGCCACTGTTCGACACCACGAACGCCAAAACCACCACCCTTTCGCGCGCCCTGGTGACGGACTTGCTGAAGGACAAGATGGGCTTTAAAGGCTTGGTGTTCACCGATGCGCTCAACATGAAGAGCGTAAGCAAGCTCTACAAAGAAGGCGAGCTCGACGCCATGGCCCTGGCGGCGGGCAATGACATTCTATTATTTTCGGAGGACGTGCCGGCCGCGCTGCAGCGCATTCAGGAAGCCGTGGCGGCGGGCAAACTGCGCCAGGAAGACCTGGACCTGCGCATCCGGAAGATTTTGCGGGCCAAGTACTGGGCTGGGCTGGCCAAGTACCGGCCGGCCAACATGGCAGTGCTGCGCGACAGCCTGAACCAGCCTTTTACCAAAGTGCTGGCCCAGAACATCTTTGAGCACGCCGTGACCGTGGTGAAGAACGAGGACAAGCTTCTCCCCTTCCAGCGGCTTGACACGCTGCGCATTGCGGCCATCACTATCGGCACGCAGGCGGAAGGGCCGTACGCCACCATTTTCAACAAGTACCAGCCCGGCCCGGTGTACGCCGTGCCCAACCGCTACGCCGACGACAGCACGTTTGCCCGCATTGCCACCCGTCTCACCGGCTACAACGTAGTGGTGGTGAGTTTGCACGGCATGAACAACACGCCCAGCCACAGCTACGGCCTGGGCGAAGGGGCGCTGAAGTTCATCAAGGGCCTGCAAGCCAACCGCGGCTTCAAAACGGTGGTGGTGGCCATGGGCAATGCCTACGGCTTGAAGTTTTTGGAAGACGCCCGCACCCTGGTGTGCGGCTACGAAGACCACTACGCCGCGCAGCTGGTGGTGCCGCAGGTGTTGTTTGGGGCGCTGCCGGCCCGCGGCAAGCTGCCCGTCACCGTTTCGCCCACCTTGAAGGTGGCCACCGGCATAGCCACGGCGGACTTGAAACGGCTGCGCTACGCGGTGCCCGAGAGCCAAGGCTTGAGTTCCCGCGTGCTGGCCCAGATTGACAACATCGCCCTCGAAAGCCAGACCTACGCGGCCGCTCCCGGCTGCCAGGTGCTGGTGGCCAAAAACGGCACGGTGGTGTTTGACCAGAGCTACGGCTACTGCACCTACGACCAGAGCCAGCCCGTGACCAGCAGCACCTTGTACGACCTGGCTTCCGTGACCAAAGTGGCGGGCACCCTGCAAGCCGTGATGTACCTCAAAGACCAGGGCAAGCTGAACCTGGACGCCAAAGTAGCCGCCTACCTACCCGAGCTCACGCGCACCAACAAGCGCGACATGACCATCCGCGACGTGCTCATGCACCAGGCTGGTCTCAAGCCCGGTATTCCGACCTGGGAACGCACGGTTACCAGCCGCGGCCTTAAGCCTACATTTTATGCCAGCACCCGCTCCGAGGAGTTTCCCAACGAGGTGGCCCCCGGCGAGTACAGCACCAAAGCCGCCGACGACTCGGTGTGGGCCTGGACCATGCGTTCGAGCCTGATGCCCAAAATCAAGGGCAAGTACCCCATCGAATATTCCGACCTGAGCTTCATAGTGATGAAGCGGGTGTGCGAAAAAATACTGAAGCAGCCGCTGGATAATTTCCTGCAGGACAATTTTTATCGTCCGCTGGGCTTGGGCAGCATGACCTACAACCCCCTGCAGCGCTTCCCGAAAAGCTGTATCGCGCCCACGGAAAACGACACCTACTTCCGCAAGGGCCAGTTGCAAGGCACCGTGCACGACCAGATGG
>DASVTG010000432.1:0-1607 GCA_036387695.1 Hymenobacter sp.
ACCGTTAGCCAACTCTGCGGACCTCCGCGTTTTTCCTCGGCGAACCTCTGCGAGAAACCAACCGTGCGCAAGTTCTCAACCCTCCTAAAACATGCACCTCACCGATTCCCACGCCCACCTCTATTCCGAACAGTTTAAGCCCGACCGGCTCGACGCCCTGCGCCGGGCCCAGGAAGCCGGCGTGCGCACCATTGTGATGCCCAACGTGGACCACTCCAGCATCGACGCCATGCTGGAGCTGGAAGCGCAGGCCCCGGAAACCTGTTTTGCCATGATGGGCCTGCATCCGTGCTCGGTCACGCGCAGCTTCGAGCAGGACTTGTACGAGGTGGAAACCTGGCTGGGGCGCCGGCCCTTCGCGGCGGTGGGCGAATGCGGGCTCGATTTGTATTGGGACAAAACGCTGCTGGCCGAGCAGCAGGAAGCCCTGAAAATTCAGCTGGAAATGGCCAAGAAGCACCAGTTGCCCATTGTGCTGCACACCCGCGAGGCCTTCGCCGAAACCGTGGCCCTGGTGGAAGCCGCCCAGGACGGCACCCTGCGCGGGGTGTTTCATTGCTTTTCGGGCACGCCGGAGGAGGCCGAGCAGGCTATCAAGTTGGGATTTTTGCTGGGCATTGGGGGCGTGGCCACCTTCAAGAATGGCGGCGCCGACAAGGTGCTGCCGGGCCTGGACCTGAAGTACTTGCTGCTGGAAACCGACTGCCCGTACCTGGCGCCCGTGCCGCACCGGGGCAAGCGCAACGAGCCCGCCTACCTGCCGCTGGTGCTGCGCCGCGTGGCTGAGCTGCTGGGCAAAGACGTGGAAGAGGTGGCCGAGGCCACCACCCGCAACGCCGCCGGACTATTTAACTTGTAGAGAAATCAGTATGCTGCCCAGGGCGGTCGCGCTACCAGCAAATGCCGCAGAGTATAAGCAGTACCGTTGGCCCACAGCCCTACTTTGCCAGCGGCAGCCGCACCTCCACAACGGTGCCCCTGGCGGGTGCGGAAAACACTTCCAGCTTGCCCGCGTGTAGCTGCACCACCCTGTGCACCAAGGCCAGGCCCAGGCCGTGCCCGGGAGTTTAGGCCACATTGTCGCCCCGAAAGAAGGGCTCGGAAAGCCGGGCTAAATCAACGGTTGAAATGCCCGGCCCGTCGTTTTCAACGCGCAGCACGGCGTAGTCGGCGGCCAGGCCCAGGCGCACGCGCACTTGCCCGGTGGGCGAGAACTTGCCGCCGTTGTCCAGCAAGTGCAGGAAGGCCAGCGCCAGCAGGCCGGGGTCGCCCGCCACGGCCAGCGGCTCGGCTAGGTCGTTTATCTGCGGGTCAAACTGCAGGCTTGCCCGGTGCGCGGGGTGCCGCGCTTGCAGCTTCTGAACGGCTTGAAAAACCACTTCGTCGAGAGAAACGGTCTGCGAGGCCAGGCGGTAATGCCCGGCGCCGATTTGGTTGAGCAGCAGCAAGTTTTCGGAAAGCTGATTGAGCCCGGCCACGTCCTTGAGCACGGCGCGCCCCGTGGCCTCGTGCTCGGCCACGGGGCGGGGCTTGAGCAGCAGCACCTCAATCTGCCCCGCGATGATGGTGAGGGACGTGCGCAGCTCGTGCGAGGCGTCGGCGACGAA
>DASVTG010000433.1:0-4167 GCA_036387695.1 Hymenobacter sp.
CCTTCCAGAATTTCTTCGGCGCGGGCCTGCATGGTGTAGCCGCCCAGGGCCTCAAACCGCTCCTGCATGGTGGCCAGCTTGTCGACCAAATCATCCGAGTAGTCAGTTTCAAACAACACCAGGATGTCGTCAATCTTTTTCTGTAATTCCAGCGCTTCCTCGAAGGCTTGCATGGCCACGTGCAGGATGCTCTCGTGCGTGTCGTAGCTCAGCAGGTCCTGGTTGAGGAAGCCCAGCGACACGTCTTTGGCCATCGAAATCGAGCCGCCGTCGGCCTTGTATTCGCCCACCAGCAGGCGCAGCAGCGTCGATTTGCCGGTGCCGTTGAGGCCAATCAGGCCGATTTTGTCTTTGGGCTTGATGTGCAGGCTCGCGTTGTCGTAGAGCGTGCGGGAGCCAAAGTGGAAGTCGAGGTCGGAAATGGAAATCATCTATTCAGCGGTATTGGAGGGCAAAGGTACGGCGCACGGTTGGGCCTAACGTCCAAAAACATCCGGGGCCGTTGTACTTAACAACGCAGTCCGCTGAGAAATTGCAAAATTACCGCTCAATGTGAGCCGCAAGAAAGCCCGGCGGAGAAGCCGCCGCGCCGTCCAAAGCGGCCCCGCCGGGGCTGCTGATTTCCGATGCCCGCAAGTGGCTAAACCGGCGCCGCCGCCCGCGCGGCCGCCGTTTCCAGGGCCGCCGCTTTCACGAGGCGCAGCTTGATGACGCCCAGCTTATCCAGCGTCCAAATGACGGGATAGGAGGGGTCCACCTCCCAGCGTTTCACGCCAAAGTTCACGCGGCTGGGCAGCTTGTGGTGGTTGTTTTGAAACAACTCGCCGCCGGTGAGAAAATCGAAAAACAGCGAATTGCGGCTCTTGTCGTGGTTGTCGAAGTTCTGGTAGCCGTATTTGTGCCCGGCCCAGTTCACAATGGCGCCGTGCACCGCGCCCATGCTCAAGTGGATGGGGAGCAGCAGGTACTGCCACCACGCCGTGGCAAAGTTGACGTAGAACAGCACGTATACGGCGCCCCAACCCACCCGCGAGTACCACTTGTTGCCGAAGTCTTCAAGCGAATTCCACACCGGATAATCGCCCTCGAAGCGCTGAGCAGCCACCGAGGTGCCCTTCACGCACTCCTGGTAGATGCCGCGGGTCTTCCACATCATGGTGAAGGCGTTGGTGCTGTTGTGGGGCGAGTGCGGGTCGTTGGGCGTGTCGGAGTAGGCGTGGTGCATGCGGTGCAGCAGCGCGTAGGCCCGCGGCGACATAAAGCTGCTGCCCTGCGTGACGTAGGTGAGAACGAAAAACAGCCGCTCGGTCAGCGGGCTCATCGTGAACATGCGGTGGGCGGCGTAGCGGTGCTGGAAAAACGTCTGCGTAAAAAGCGACAAATACCAGTGCGCGGCGAAGAAAACCAGAATAACCATGGGTAGCGGCAAAGCGCCACCGGCCCGGCAGCAGTACGAAAGGCCTACTGGCTACATAATGTTTGGCGGATGCCTGTAGTTCAGCCAGTGGGGCTGAAAGGTACGCCCGCCGGCTTTAGGCCAGCGCGCTAACTTACCTGGGCAGGGGCGCTTTGTCCGCCGTTTCGCTGAGCTTTTGGGCCAGGGGCTGGGGCACGCCCACGTTGTGAAACAGCCCGCTCACGAGGCCCTGGCGCCAGAGCGTAAACACCGAAAAGCGCGGCTCGCGCGTGCTCGTCATCTCGCCGGTTATCACGTCGCCACGCTTGCGGGGGTTCTGGTCGCGGATGACCACCACGTTCGCCGCTTTCGACTTCAGCCGGCTGAACAAGGTCTTTTTAACTTCCTCTTCTTTGTAGCTGAGCAGGGTCATTTGCAGGCCGGTGTATTCGGTCGTCATCGTGCCGGTTACGCCCTTGCGGTCGGCCCGTAAGTCGAAGCGCAGCCGCCGCACGTCGCCGCTCTTGAACATGACCAGCCGCGTGGGCACCGTCATGGAGTTGAGCATGGCAAACGGCCCCGGCCCAAAAGTGCCCCACACGCGGTGCCGTCCCAGCGGGTCGAGCAGGTAGCTGCTCAGCTGCGCGTCGAGCCGGCAGCTGTTTTGGAGGTAGGTGGTGGCCCGGCCGGTGAGGGGCGTGGCGGCGGTTTGGCGCTTGCGGTCGTTGCTCAGGTTGTAGAAACTTCCCGTGAACCGATTGATGCTCATGGTGCCGGGGATGGGCGTGAGCGGGCTGCGGTACTTCGAATACAGGTTGCCGTTGTTGATGTCGAGCCGGCGCACATCCACTGTCATGGGCAGGTTGCGCATCACTTCCGGGGATATTTTGGACCAGTTTGGGTTGATGGGCCCGCGGCCGTCGGAGGCAATGGTCAGCACCGGGTTTTGCAGCACCACGCGCGCCGCCCGGAAATCGGCCCGCCGCACCAGGCCCGCAAAATCCAGCCCGGTAAAAGTCAGGGCGGCCAGTTTGGCGGTGATGGCCGGGGCCTGGTAGCCCTTGTGCAAGTTGAACCCCACGGCCGAATACTTGGGCGTGAGGGCCAACTCCTCAAACCGGAAGGTTCCGGCGTCGGTGTCGAGCCGGGCCCGCTGGCTGCTGGCGCGGTAGTAGGGCGGGTCGAAAGGCGCGGCGATGAGCCCGGAAGTGCCCTGCCACGCGCGGGCGTAGGCCACGCGGCCGGGCTCCAACGCGGCCAGAGAATCGACGCGAACGGCCCGGCCGGTCAGGTTCAGGTGGTGCACTTCGGGCGAGTGGCGCAGGCCGCCAATCTCCAGGTCAGCGTCGCGCACTTGCACTTCGGCCAGCTCCGAGCGCCGGGCCACTTTCGCGAGCAGCTTCCACACCGGCGGCGGGGGCTGCGCCGGCGGGGTGAAGGTCAGCTTGGCCCCTTCCAGCACCAGCAACCTGGCTCGAAACAGGCGGTTGCGCTGCATGGCCGCGGCATCGAAACCGCTCAGGGCCAGGCGGGGCAGCGCGAGGTCGACTTTCACCGCACCCGCGGGGCCTGCTCCCGGCGCCGGTGGCCGAATGCGCACCGAGCACAACTCCAAAATGCCCGCTTTGGTGGACAGGCGCCCGCTTGCCAGCGCCAGGGCATGAGCGGCCACGGTGGCCTCGCTGCGCCCCAGCGCCACTTCCCAGGCCTTGGCAAATAACAGGCGCCCTGCCCGCGGAACCATCGTCGAGTCAATGCGAATGCCGCTGCCGCTCACGGCAATGTCCCGAACCGTGGACGCCTGGCCAGGGCCTTTCACCCGCAGCAAGCCGCCGCGCACGACGAGGTGAGCCAGGTCAAGCTGCTGCACCAAAGCCGGGGTTGGCCGGGATGTTTTTTCCGAAGCGGTGGGAAGGGAAGCGGTGAGCTGCGGGCCCTTCACCAGCAACGTATCAGCCCGGAAGCGGCGCTTACGTAGGGCCGCCGCATCAAGTCCCGTGAGCCGCAGCTGCGGCAGCACCAAGTCTACCTGGGCTTTTGTGGGCTCCGGAGGGCCAACCGAGCGAATGCGAACGGAATCCAACACGACCAGCTGGTCGGCCGTGGACAATTGCAACCCCGTTAGCGCCAGGCTGTGGCCCGCCACAAGCGCCTGGCTGCGCCGCAGTTGCAGGCGCCACGCGGCGGCATAGCCCAGGCGCTGCGTGTCCGCTGCGCCGGCCGGGCTGATGAGCAAGTCCTCGGCGCTTAGGCCGGGTCCGTGCAGTTGGGCCGCGTTGGGGCTATTGGGCAGGTAGTGCACTTGGGCGTGCGTGAGGCCCGCGTAGCCGATGCGCAAGCCCTTTAGGTGGAGTGGCAATTGCGCGTGCAAGGGTTGGCCGGCCTTGCTGGTTGGTTTTTGGGCCAGGGCCAGCACCTCCAGGTTGGCCGAGTCCAGCACCACGCTGTCGACGGGCACCAGCCCCTTGCGCACCAACGCCAGCAGGCCCACCCCCGTGATGTTCAGCTGAGCCACGCTGAGGCGGACGCGGGGCAGAGTATCGGCCACTTGCGCGGCGGGGCGCAAGCGCACGCCGCGCAGCCGAATGGCGCGCTGCCACAAGTTGCTGCGCAGCTCGGCCACCTGCAAGCGGTACTGGCCCCGCGTTTGGGTAGCAACTTGCTGCTCCAACTTCCGGCGCAGCCAGGGGTCGAGAAAGAGCCGGGCCGCCCCCGCCAGCAACCCCGCCAAAAGCAGCAGGGCCAGCAGCCACCAAGCCCAGCGCGGCGAG
>DASVTG010000434.1:0-6212 GCA_036387695.1 Hymenobacter sp.
GCAGCCGAAGCATCTCTACCGCTTCGTTGTGGTCGCATAGAATACTCCCGAGGTAGAGATGCTTCGGCTGCGCTCAGCATGACGTGCTGAATGATTGAAAGACAGATTCATTACATGAAATACCCAGAATACAAGCAGCCGCTCAATTACGGCCAGGTGGGCGAGGACATCCTCGCCTGGTGGAAAGAGCACGGCATCTTTGAAAAGAGCGTGAGCAGCCGCGAAGGCCAGCCCACGTTCGTGTTTTACGAAGGCCCGCCTTCCGCCAACGGTGCCCCCGGCATCCACCACGTGATGGCGCGCACGGTGAAGGACATCTTCTGCCGCTACCAGACGCTGCAGGGCAAGCAGGTGTCACGCAAAGGCGGCTGGGATACCCACGGCCTGCCCATTGAGCTGCAGGTGGAGAAGGAGTTGGGCATCACGAAGGAGGATATCGGCAAGAAAATCAGCGTCGAGGAGTACAACCAGCGCTGTAAGGAGACGGTCATGCGCTTCAAGGCGCAGTGGGACGACCTGACCGAGAAAATGGGCTACTGGGTCGACCTCGACGACCCTTATGTGACCTTCGAGCCGGAATACATCGAAAGCTGCTGGGCGCTGCTCAAGAAGCTTTATGACAAGGGTTTGCTCTACAAGGGCTACACCATTCAGCCGTATTCGCCGGCGGCCGGCACCGGCCTCAGTTCGCACGAGCTGAACCAGCCCGGCACCTACCGCGACGTGAAAGACACGACTGTGGTGGCGCAGTTCAGGGTGAAGCCGGGCGCTACGGCGGAGAAGCTGTTTGCGTTGGCTGGCGATGACGCTAAGGTGTTCATCCTGGCCTGGACGACCACGCCCTGGACCCTGCCCGCCAACACCGGCCTGGCCGTGGGCAAGAACATTCCGTACCAGCTTATCCGCACTTTCAACCCCTACACCTACGAGCCCATCCACGTGGTGCTGGCCAAGGCGTTGGTGGCCCGTTATTTCAACGAAAAAGGTGCCGCTGCGCCGCTGGAAGGCTATGCCGAAGGCGACCACAAGGTGTTGCCCTGGCGCGTGCTGGGCGACTTTACGGGCGCTGACCTCATCGACATCAAGTACGAGCGGCTGTTCGATTTCACACCCTTTGAAGGGCAGGAGCGGGCTTTCCGCGTTATCAATGGCGACTTCGTAACCACCGAAGACGGTACCGGCATCGTGCACATCTCGCCTACGTTTGGCGCCGATGACTTCCGGGCCGCACAGTTGGCGGATATCCCGGCGCTAATGGTGCCGGATTCCGAAGGCACGCTCGGCCCTATTGTGGACCGGACGGGCCGCTACGTGCCCCAAATGGGTGAATTTGGCGGCCGTTGGGTAAAGAACTACGACGGCCACGATGAAACCGGCGCCGACTACAAAACGCTGGACGAAAGCATCGTTATCAAGATGAAAGGCGACGGCACGGCCTTCAAAGTCGAGAAGTACGAGCACACCTACCCGCACTGCTGGCGCACCGACAAGCCCGTGCTCTACTACCCGCTCGACTCCTGGTTCATCAAAACCACGGCGGTGAAGGACCGGCTCATCGAACTCAACAAGACCATCAACTGGAAGCCCGAAAGCACCGGGGCCGGCCGCTTCGGCAACTGGCTCGAAAACCTGGTGGACTGGAACCTCAGCCGCTCGCGCTACTGGGGCACGCCGCTGCCCATCTGGCGCACGCAGGACGGCACCGAGGAGCTGTGCATCGGCAGCATCGAGCAGCTGAAAGCGGAGATTGACAAGGCCGTAGCGGCCGAAGTCATGACCCACAACCCCTATGCCAATGGCGAAAAAGTGGACCTGCACCGGCCCTACGTGGACGACATTTTCCTCGTTTCGCCCTCCGGCCTGCCAATGTACCGCGAGCCGGACCTCATTGACGTGTGGTTCGATTCCGGCGCCATGCCCTACGCGCAGTGGCATTACCCCATCGAAAACGCCGAGAAATTCCAGAAGAATTTCCCCGCCGATTTCATTGCCGAAGGCGTGGACCAAACCCGCGGCTGGTTCTTCACGCTACACGCCCTGGCGGTGATGCTGGAAGACTCCGTGGCCTTCAAAAACGTGATGGCCAATGGCTTGGTGCTCGCCAAGGACGGCCAGAAGATGAGCAAGCGCCTCGGCAACGCCGTGGACCCGTTTGCCACCATCAAGCAGTTCGGCCCCGATGCCACCCGTTGGTACCTCATCGCCAACGCGCCACCGTGGGACAACCTCAAGTTTGACGCGGCCGGCGTGACCGAGGTGCAGCGCCGTTTCTTCGGCACGCTGTTCAATACGTACTCGTTCTATGCGCTTTACGCGAATCTAGACGAGTTCCAGACTCGTGAATTCGACCGTATTTCACAGTCGGAACTGAGCGAGCTGGACCGCTGGATTCTGAGCAAGCTGCAGTCGCTGATTGTGGAAGTGCGCGGCTATCTCGACGCCTATGACCCCACGAAGGCCGCCCGCGCCATCCAGGATTTTGTGACCGACCAGCTCTCGAACTGGTACGTGCGCCTCTCGCGCCGCCGTTTCTGGAAAGGCGAACTGACCCAGGACAAGCGCGCCGCCTACGAAACCCTGCAGGAATGCTTGGTGGTGGTGGCGCAGCTGATGTCGCCCATCGCGCCGTTTTTCAGCGAGTGGCTGTACAAGAACATGACCGACGGCATGCGCGCCGAGGCCGTGGCCAAAAACACGCCCTTAGCCCCGGAATCGGTGCATCTGACGCTGTTAGTGGAAGCCGACACCGCCCGCATCGACCAGAAGCTGGAGGAGCGGATGGAATTGGCCCAACGCATCAGCTCGCTGGCGCACTCACTGCGCAAAAAGTCGGTGCTGAAGGTGCGCCAGCCCCTGCAGCGCATCCTGGTGCCGGTGCTCAACGACACGACCAAGGAGCAAGTGGGCCTCGTGGAGGACCTGATTTGTGCCGAAATCAACGTGAAGCACATCGAATTCCTTGACGACGAGAGCGAAAGCGGCGTGCTGGTAAAGTCGGTGAAACCCAATTTCAAGCGTCTCGGCCAGCAATACGGCCCGCGCCTGAAGGCCGTGGGTGCCCGCATTCAGCAGATGACGGCGGCCGAAATCAGCAAGCTGGAGAAGGAGGGAAGCCTCGCGGTGGAGGTCGATGGCCAGCCCATCACCCTGGCCCCCGACGATGTGGAAATCCGCACCGACGACCTGCCCGGCTGGCTCGTGGCCACCGACGGCCCCCTCACCGTGGCCCTCGACGTGACCCTGACCGACGAGCTGCGCCAGGAAGGCCTAGCCCGCGAGCTGGTGAACCGCCTCCAGAACCTCCGCAAAGACTCAGGCTTGGAAGTGCAGGATAAAATCCGCGTCACTTTGGCAGATGCACAGCCCGAGCTCACGGCCGCCGTGGCCGCGTTCGGCGACTACATCCGCACCGAAACGCAGGCCCTCGCCCTGACTTTCGCAGCCGATGTGAACGGAGGTTCCGTGCTCGAATTTGATGACTACTCCGTGCCCGTGCTTTTAGAGGTTACAACTGCTTGATGCTGAGCGGCTCGGCGGGGCTTCAAAACCCCGGCGAGTCCTCGGTCGCACAAAAGCTCAATAAGCTCGTCTTTATCGGCTCAAAAGGCCAGACAGTCAGTTATAAAAGGTACAAAAAGACGGTAATAAAACAGGCCGTCGCTCTCGCCACTTTTGGCACCGTCTGAATGCACCCAACCCTCACCACTCGCCAGCAAAACGCAGCCAAATTCTTTCTGCTGGCCCTCTTCATTATTGCCATCGACCAGCTCTCGAAGTGGGCGGTGCACACCTACATGCAGCCCGGCATGGCGGGGGAAATTCCGGTGTTTGGCAACTGGTTTAAGCTTCATTACACGCTGAACCCCGGCATGGCCTTCGGCGCTGAATTGCCGGCGCCCTACGGCAAACTGGTTCTGACGGCCTTTCGCCTAGTGGCGGTCTTTGGCCTGAGCTACTACATTATTCGCCTCTGTAAGCAACGCGCCTCGGGTGGTTACATCGCCTGCATGGCCCTGATTTTGGGCGGCGCTGTCGGCAACTTGATAGACTCGATTTTCTACGGCATTGTCTACAACAATGCTCCCTTTGCCTCGCCCACGCGCTGGTTCTACGGCCAGGTGATTGACATGCTGTACGTGGACATTTACGAAGGCTTTTTGCCCCAGAACTGGCCGCTGCTAGGAGGGAAGTACGTTTCGCTCTGGCCCATTTTCAACATTGCCGACTCTTCCATTTTCGTCGGCGTAGCCTTGATTCTGCTGAATCAGAGCCGTTTTTTCAAGCAAGAAGAGGAAAATCAGCGCGAGCAAAATGCGGTAGCCACTAATGAACGCACTCCGCTAGTAGCTCCTGATTCTGAGAATCTGGCTTAAACGCTTTGTGAAATAGCTAGTTGTTAAAAGCAGTACCTTGTGGGCATGAAAAGCCTTTCTACCCTCACAATTTCTGCCATCTTATTCCTTCTTTCTTCGGTGCAAAGTGCGTGTGCTCAGCAGTCTGCACCCCGTGCCGATAGTGTGCTTGTGACCGTACAGTTTGGCTCAGCCAACAAGGAACTCAACCAACTGATGACTCGGGTGATGCGTATTGAGAAGCTGCATTTCGAGGCCCATAACCCATCTTTTGCGGGTAAACGTTTTCACCTCACCTACCAAGAATATAAAAATGGAGTAGCTGAACCAGAAAAGGAACTGGTTGGAAACGTCGCGCGCCTCACATCGTTCGATAAAGAAGGTAATTTTCTAATGGACGCTTTTTCCCGTCAAGCCACAGAAGGCTCCATAGAAAACCAGTTTCTGTTTGCAGGTGGCATGACGACGAAGGCCTTCAAACCCTTGGCTGGTAAGGCTGACCAGTACAGCCTTCGGTCAGATATTTGGCCCTATAAATTCACCGAAAAGGCGGTTACTGCTGATGCTTTGGCTACGGCAGGTCAAAAATTTCCACTAGGTAAAAAAGTGCCTTTTCTTGTCTACACGCTGCCTTATGAGGAAGATGGCTACATGTTGTATTGCAGTTTAGCGCAAAGCAAGGTGCCCGTATCAGACTGGTATAAGAAGTTTAAAGTAGCTCATTTCGTTGTTTATAACCTCGTGATTGAATAGCCTTCAGTCATACAAAATAGGCTTTTGAGCCTGTCCTAACTCCCTAATTCCTTCCGTGCCCAACCCCCTCCTCACCGTTTCCAACCTCACCATTGACTTCTCCAGCCACCGCGGCGACGTGCGGGCCGTGGACAACGTGTCGTTTGAGCTGAATAGGGGCGAAACGCTAGCCATTGTCGGCGAGTCGGGCTCGGGCAAATCCGTGACGTCGCTGGCCCTGCTTGGGCTGATTCCGATGCCGCCCGGCCGCATTGCCAGCGGCAGCACCATCTTCCAGTCCGAAAAACTTGGCGAAACCGACCTGCTGAAACTCTCCGAAACCGACCTGCGCCAGGTGCGCGGCAACGACATTGGGATGATTTTTCAGGAACCGATGACCTCGCTCAACCCCGTGTACACCTGCGGCAGCCAGGTAGTGGAGGCCCTGCTGCTGCACACCGACTGCACCAAGCAGGCCGCCAAGGAGCGCACCATCCAGCTATTTGCCGAAGCCCAGCTGCCGCGGCCTGAAGCCATTTTCAACAGTTACCCGCACGAAATCTCGGGTGGTCAGAAGCAGCGCGTGATGATTGCCATGGCCATGGCCTGCCGCCCGGCCCTGCTCATCGCTGACGAGCCCACCACCGCCCTCGACGTGACGGTGCAGGCCCGCATGCTGCGCCTGATTGACGACTTGCGCCGGCAGCACAACACGGCCGTGCTCTTCATCACCCACGACCTGGGCGTGGTGGCCGAAATTGCCGACCGCATCCTGGTGATGTACCGGGGCAAGGTGGTGGAGCAGGGGAGGGTGCTGGATATTTTTTCAAATCCGCAACATCCGTACACAAAAGGGCTGTTGGCGTGCCGTCCGCGTCTCTCGGTGGGCAAAAAACGCCTGCCCGTGGTGGCCGACTTCATGGGGGAAGATGCCAGCGGGCAGCTTTTTGCCCAGCCAGCGCCCGTGCTTCCGCTGCCAGATGAGGCACTTGCGGAATCTTTGCCCGAAGTGGAAGAGCAGCAGTTACGGGATAAAAGTGAAACCGCCAAAACGTTCCCCGTGGAACATGGGGGTTTTGGGGATGTTCCACGGAGCGCCTCACCCCCCGGCCCCCTCTCCGGTGGAGA
>DASVTG010000435.1:0-11383 GCA_036387695.1 Hymenobacter sp.
GTACAGCTCCCCCATCAGGTGCGCACTGGTTTGGGCCGTGGCGGAGTTTTTGCCGTCCACGGGCCCGCTCAGGGAGTTGACGTGCTTTAGGTCGAGGCCGTAGGCGTGGTCGGTGCTGCGGTTGCTGTGGAAGTAGCCGCGGCCGTAAAAGGTCCCGTAATTGCCAAGGCCTGCCTTCACAAAATTGTTGTCCAGCGGCTCGGGTTCTTCGGTCCGAATGGTCAGGACCTTCACCGATGGATTGAGGCGGTCGGCAGGCAGCCGAAAATCCGGGAAGGTGTACGTCACTTTCCGCTCGGTCTGGGGAGGCGCGGGCAACTTGATTTTGTCGAAGTTGCGCGTGGCCTCGGGCAGCAGATTAACTCGCTCCTTCACGATTTCAATCTCGGCCTCCTCAATCTGACCCGTTCGTTTCTTGGTGGGCTGCGCCTGCGCCAGAGCTGCCGGCGCACCGGCGCCCACCAGCACGGCAGCCAGCACGATGCTGGCCGCCCGTGTCGCCCGAGTACCCTTCGACGTTTTGGTATTGATTATTGACAAACGCTTCATCAGCAATTGATTATTCTATGAGGGTAATCGCTGCGCTTAGCGCTGCGTGGCCGTATCGGCGGGGGCAGTGGGGGTGCCGCGCAGGTTGCTGCGCGGCGCTGCGGTTTTGCCTTTGGCCGGAGCCGGTGCGGGCTTAGCAGCCCCGGGAGCAGTTGCGGCTTTGGTTGGCGCCTTCGCTGGCGCTTTTGCCGACGTTTTGGTTGGAGCGGTTTTTGGCGCTGCCGGCTCAGGAGTAGTATCGGGCTGGTCGGCACCCAGTGTTTTGAGGCGCTGCTTGGCCGCTTCAACAATTTCCGCCACCGGAAAATTATTGTCGATGATGGAGTTAAGCGTACCGCGCGCCTGGAAGTTGTCGCCTTCCGCTGCATATACGTCGGCCACCAACAAGAAAGCGCGGCCCTGCCACAAGCTGTAGCTGCCGAAGTTCGCGTTCACTTTCAGTGCCGCGGCAATGGCTTCTTCGTTCTTCTTCTGCTTGAAGAGCGATTCCGCCAGGTAGTATTGCGCTTCGGCGCCGCTTACGTCACTGGGTGCCGCCGCCACGGCCGCGCCCAGCTCGGTCACGGCCTGGTCGTAGTTGCCGGCCCGGAAGCTGGCTTTGCCCAAATAGAGCAACGCTGCGTTGGTGGCATTGGCCGTGGCGCCGGCCTGGGTGCGCAGTTCTTCGGCCACGCGGCGGGTGCCCGGGTAGTCGCCGCTTTCGTAGAGGCTGCGCATTTGGCCCAGCGTGGCGTTGGCTACTTCGCGGCGGTTGGTGCTGGCCCCCTTCAGGCGCTCATACAATTTGGCCGACTCGGCGTAGTTCTTGTTTTCAAACTCAAGGTCGGCCAAGCGGCCCACGGCCCGGTTCAAGAATTCGCTCTTGCCTTCGGTCACCACGTCCCGCAGTCGGGTCAGGCCTTGCTGCTTGTCGCCGGTTTTCAGGTAAGCATCCGCCAGGAAAAATCGAGCATCCGCCCCGAGTGCCGAGCTGGGGTATTGCTTCAAGTAAGACTCCAAACGCAGGATGGCAGGCTGATATTTCTCAGCCAGGTACAAAGACTTAGCCGCTTCGAATTCTACGCTTTCGGTGGCCTTGCTATCCGGATTTTGGGCTTTAAAGGCAGCCAAGGCGGCGTCAAATTCTTCGGTGCGGCCCAGCGCCGTCAGGCTTTCCTGCAAGCTGTACAGCGCCTGCGACGCGGCTTCGCTGCGCGGATAGCTCGTGAGCACCCGCTGGAAATCGGCCACGGCTTTGTCCTGCTGCTGCAAGTTGGCGTAGGCCACGCCGCGCTTTTGCAAGGCCTGCGGCACCAGCGGGCTGTTGGGCCGGTTGTCTATCAGCCGCGTAAAGCCGGTGGCAGCGGGTTGGTACTCGCCCGCTTCAAAAGAAAGCTGCGCCTGTTGAAACACGGCTTCTTCGGCGTACCGCGAATTAGGATTGGTTTTGAGCAGCGAGCTCAGCGTGTTGTTGGCTTCTTCGCGGCGGCCCATCAAACCCAGCGTGCGCCCTTTCTGGTAGTAGGCGTAGTCCTTATCGGCCGCGTTGGCCTTTATCACTTTGTCGTATAAGTCGAGCGCTTGCGGGTAGCTTTTGGCCACGTAATAGGTATCGGCTAAGCGCAGCGTGGCATCGTAGTAGTTGGGGTCGGCGGGCTTGGCGTCCTTGTCGTTTAGGAACGCCTGGAACTGCGGCCGGGCCCGGTCGTACTGCCTGGTGTTGTAATAGGCATAGCCCAGGCCGTAGCGCTCCTTCTGTTCAAAGTCGGCTTCCTCGGCGCTCACGCCCCCTTGCCGGGCCGAGCGGGCCGCCGCCACGTACGCGCTGATGGCATCGGGGTACTGCTGGCCGACGCTGTAAATCTCGCCGCGCAGCACTTGCGCCGCGGCCCGCAGGCCGTCGTCCTCCGGGAACTTCAGCGACTTGTCCAGCAGCGGCAAGGCGGCCCCGTAGTTCCCGTTGTTGTAGAGCGTGGCGGCTTGCGAATAGGCCACGCGCTGGTAGGTGGCGTTCAGCTTGTCGCTCCGGTCGTCGATGCTTTCCAGGTAAGCAAGGGCTTGCGGGAAATCGGTTGACGACAGGAAGCTGGTGCTTAGCAACTCGTCTACCTGAGCCTGGTTTTTAGAACCGGGAAACTTCTTGCGAAAATCCCGCAGCACGGCAATGGTTTCGGGCAGGTTGCCCAACTCGTATTGCACCTGACCAAGCTTGAGGGTAGCATTCTCGGCAATGTCTTTGTTGAAAGTGCCTTGGCGCGCCGCCTCGAAAGCCGTCACGGCCTGGGGCTTCTGGTTGGTTTGTACGTAGCTCAGCCCCAAGTGGTAGGCCGCGTTTTGCCCGAGCGAGTCGCGGCGCACGGCCACGTTCTTTAGGCTGGCGATGGCGCCCTTATAGTCGCCCATCTTGTAATTGGCGAAACCAATTTTGTACTGTAGCGCCGGCTCAATGCGGTTTTTGTGGATGGCCGCGTACTTGTCAAAGTTCTCGGCGGCTTCCTTGTATTGGCCCTTCTGGTAGTAGGCGTCGCCGAGCAGGAGTTGAATCTCATCGGCGCTTTGCGGCGGGGGCGTGTTTTTGAGCGAGCGAGAAGCGTACTCAATCAGGCCATCGTAGTTGCCCTCCTTGTAATAAAGCTGGGCCATGATGGCCGGCACCACGGCTTTGTAGGCGTCGTTTTGCTCGGCCACGCCCAAGTCGGCACGCGCGGCGGCATAGTCACCGGCCCGGTAGCCGAGGTAGCCCGCGTAGTACGAGCTCGCGTATTTGTATTCGCTTTGCAGCTGCTTGTTGCGGTCGAAAAGCAGGCGGGCTTTCTCGTAGTCCTTTTGCTCGAAATAACTGTAGGCGAGCTTGAAGTCTGATTCGGCCCGCTGGTCGTTGCTGAGGTTATCGGGGGCCACGCGCTGGAAATAGCGAATGGCGGCCTCGTAGTTTTTCTGGTCGAAATAGAACTTGCCCAGCTCAAAGTAGGCCACGGCCGACCGCGGGTGCGCCGGGTGCTGCTCGGCGAAGTCCAGAATCAATCCTTCAGAATCCGGATGGAGCAAATACAGGCCGCTGACGGCGTAGTAGTACTCGGCATCGGCGGTGCGGTCGTGGGCCGTGGGGCCGGCCTGGCTGGTGTGCACCGGCTCGATGGCCAGGTACTGCCGAAACGCCTCCTGGGCCGCGCCGTACTGGCCACGGTCAAACAGCTCCAATCCCTCTTGAAAGAACCGCTCGTCGGCGGCAAAAACCTGGGTTTGCTGGGCTTGGGCAGCCGTGGGCGCCGCGGCACTCAGGGCCACGGCCAGCGCCAGCCGGGGAAATAGCTTCATGTAAATTCCTTGCGTGGTGGGGCCGCACTGGGCCCGGGAAGTGGCCAAAAGTAGCGAAAAATGCCCGTAGGTTGCCCGGCGACGCGGAAAGGTGGGCTTTATGGCCCGAGTAGCTCCGATTGTCATCGCGGACGCAACACTGTAGAGCGCAGCAATTCCACCTGTCAAGGCCGCGCACGTTTAAAAGTCGACAATCGAGGTTAATTCCCAAATGCAGAATTTTAATTTTGTATTTGGAAAAACAATCATCGTGGAGTAGGTTAGTATCTGCAATGACATCTAATCAATAGAAGAATGCACGTATTGAGTAAACCAATAATCACCGCCTTCATTGAGAAACACCCGCAATCAGCTGCGATAATGAATGTTTGGCACCACAAAACCAAGCTTGCCAACTGGGCCATTCTCAACGAGCTACGAGCCGAAGTATCCGATAAAGACTACATTACCAACGACCGGTACGTGTTCAATGTGGGCAGCTTTCGCATTGTTGCTATGATTTTCTTCAAAGCCCAACAACTGTACATCCGGGGAATTTTCACCCATAAGGAATACGACAAGCGTCGGGCGCAGCTTCCTATCCTATAGGCGGCACCCCAACCTTGCTTTCTATCAAGCCATATTAACGCTTCACCGCCATGCTTACACCAATTGCCACCGAAACCCAATACCAAGCGGCCCTGACGGAAGCCATGCGCCTGGGCCAGGAAAACGAAACCCAGCACTTGCCGCGTCTGCTGGAATTAGGGGCCGCCATCGATGCTTACGAAATTCAGCAAGGCCACGAGCCCGCCGCGCCCACCACGCTGGCCGGGTGGCTGGAAGTGGAGATGTACCGCCTCCGCATGAAGCAAAAGCAGTTTGCCCAGCTGCTGGGCATCAGCGAGTCCCGGCTCAGCGAGGTCATCAACGGCCGCCGCGCCCCAAACCTGGATTTGGTCAAGCGCCTGCACACCACCCTGCACGTTCCGGGCGATAAGCTGCTGGAACTGGTGTAATAACCAACATGCCTATAAATAGCTAGGTGTATAGTCCACCTACGCCAGGGCCAGTTCACCGCCGCGCCCGCCCTCACCACCGTCGAAACCCTGCGTGCCCGCCGCGATGCCCTCGCCGCCAAGCACACCGAGCTGCTGCGCGAGTTTACCGATTTGCGCGCCTCCGAAGCCTTCGCCCTCGCCCAAACCGATGAGGCCGCCCGCGATGCCTACGCCACCACCAACCGCGCCGCCCTATCCGCCGAATACGACCGTCTCCGGCAGCAGCTGGCGTACCTGCAAGAAGCAGCGGTGTAGAGACGCGTACTTGCGTCTCCACGTTGAACAGTCGTCGCTGAATGACACCCGAATGGCGCGGACGACGAGACGCAAGTACGCGTCTCTACATCCCTTACCCCAGCACGCCCTCCGGCACGTTGTGCAGAATCAGCCACACCAGCTCCCGCAGAATCTCGGCGTCGTCCATCGAGCCGCTTTCGATGCCTTTGCTTTGGGCGTCGGCCCTCCGAATCAAATGGATGATGCCCACTACTCGGTCGGCCGGATACACGCGCAGGGCTTGTTGGTACTCCTTCTGCGCAAAGCTGTTCATGATGCCCAGCTTCTTAAACTCCCCGTCGGCGGGGTTGGGGCCGGCCTGGTGCAGCACCAGCAGCTTACTGAAAAAACCGAACAGCAAGGTGAGGTTTGGAATGAGCGGATTGGCTTTGGGGTTGGCCGCGAAATAGCCCAGAATGCGGTTGGCCTTCAGCACGTCGCGCTGCACCAAGGCTTTTTGCAGCTCAAAAATATTGTAGTCCTTGCTGATGCCCACCAGGCGCTGCACCAACTCTTCGTCTATGGGCTGGCCGGCCTTCAGGTTGAGCACCAGCTTGTCTACCTCATTAGCAAGCCGGCCCAGGTCGGCGCCAATGTATTCGGCCAGCATGGCCGTGGCCTGCCCCGTGATTTGGTGGCCGCGGCCGCGCACGTTGGCCGTTAGCCACTGCGGCACTTGGTTGTCGTACAGCTTTTTGCTGGTCATCAACACGGCCGGTGAGTCTTTGCCGCCGAGCAGCTTGCCCAGCTTTTTGCGGCTGTCCAGGGTTTTGTGTTTGTAGCAAAACACCAGCACGGTGCTGGCCAGCGGGTTTTTGAGGTAAGCCTCCAAAAAAGGCCAGCTCCGCTCCTGCTCCAAATCAGCCACCGTTTGGGCTTCCTTCACGATTACCACCGACCGCTCGGCCATCATCGGAAAGCGCTTGGCTTGGCCCAGTATGCCGGCCACGTCCACGTCTTTGCCGTAGATGATGACTTGGTTGAAGCTGCGCTCGTGCTCCGCCAAGGCCGTTTTTTCGATGAGCTCTGCCACCACATCGATGTAGTACGGCTCCTCGCCCTGCAAAAAATACACGGGCTGGAACTGCCGCTGCTGCAGCTGCTTGAGAAGGGCGTCGGCTTCTTGCGTCAATGGGTGAATGGCTGAATGAGTGGAGGGGTGAATGGCTAGGCGGCGCAGGAACTCCCACCCGCAAAGGTAAAACCTCCTACTACCTTTGGGACTACGTTTTGCCGAGTGAACGCCCAATTCATTCGCCCACTCACTCATTCAGCCACTCACCCATTGGATTTCATCCCTGAACTCACTTGGCGCGGCATGTTCCACGACGCCATGCCCGGCACCGCCGAACACCTCGCGGCCCACGCCCCCATCACCGGTTACATCGGGTTCGACCCCACGGCGGCCTCCCTGCACATCGGCAACCTGGCCACCATCATGCTGCTCGTGCACCTGCAGCGCGCCGGCCATCGGCCGGTGGCCCTGGTGGGCGGCGCCACGGGCATGATTGGCGACCCCAGCGGAAAATCTGCGGAGCGCAACCTGCTCGATGAAACCACCCTGCGCCACAATCAGGCCGGCATCAAGGCCCAGCTGGAGAAATTTCTGGACTTTTCGGACAGCCCCACCGGCGCGCTGGTGGTCAACAACTACGACTGGTTCAAAGACTTTGGCTTCCTAGGCTTCCTGCGCGAAGTGGGCAAGCACCTCACCGTAAACTACATGATGGCCAAGGATTCGGTGAAGCGCCGCATCAGCGGCAACGAAGACAGCGGCGCCGACGGCCTAAGCTACACCGAATTCAGCTATCAGTTGCTGCAGGGCTACGACTTCGTGCACCTCAACAAAACCCTGGGCTGCACCCTGCAAATGGGCGCCAGCGACCAGTGGGGCAACATCACCACCGGCACCGAACTCATTCGCCGCATTGCCAACGCCGACGGTACCGAAGCCAAAGCCTACGCCCTCACCGGCCAGCTCATCACCAAAGCCGATGGCACCAAATACGGCAAGTCCGAAACCGGCACCGTCTGGCTCGACCCCGCCCTGACCTCGCCCTATCAGTTTTACCAGTTTTTTCTCAACGCCGCCGACGCCGACGCGCCCCGCCTCATTCGCGTGTTCACCCTGCTCACCCAGCCTGAAATTGAGCAGTTGGAAGCCGTCCACGCCGAAAACCCCGGCCTCAACACGCTGCAGAAGGCGCTGGCCAAAGACGTAACCATCCGGGTGCATTCCGAGGCTGCCTACGAAGCAGCCGCGGCCGCGTCCCAGGTGCTTTTCGGGGGCGGCGACTTGCTAGCCCTCGACGAAAGCACCCTGCTTGCCGTATTTGCCGGAACCCCTCGCTTGCAGGTGCCTCGGGCCGAAGCCGCCGACCTGAACGTATCCGTATTGCTCAGCGAGGCAACCGATAAGCAGATTTTGCCTTCCCGCGGCGAGGTCCGCAAGCTGGTGCAAGCCAACGGCATCAGCATCAATCGCGAAAAGGTCGCCTCTCCCGATGCTCCCGTGGCCGGGTTGGCATTGCTGCACGACAAGTACCTGGTGGTGCAAAAAGGCAAGCGCAACTACTACCTCATCGAGCTCGTGTAATTGCCTTTTGCAAACATCAGCAGGCATAAAAAAGGCCCCGCCGTGTGGCGGGGCCTTTTTGGTAGTTCACGAATTCAACCGGGCCGTGACCCAGCCGGCTTCGTGGTTGACACTACTTCTTCTTGGCAGCGGGAGCGGCTTTCTTAGCGGCTGCAGGAGCAGCTTTCTTAGCAGCGGGAGCGGCTTTCTTAGCACCAGCGGCAGCCTTAGGAGCGGCGGCGGCACCGGCGTTCTTGGTGTTCTGCACCTCGGTGCGGAACGCCTGCGCCATCGTCTTCAACTCCTGCATGCCTTTGCGCACGCGGGTGCCAGCAGCAGCGTTCTGCTTGTCGTAGAATTTCGAAAAGTCGTCTTCGAGCGACATCACGAGGTCCTTCAATTTGCCAAAATTATTCATTGGAACTTGGGGTTTGGGGTGAAAAATGAGTTTGGTATGGTGTTAAGCCGGCCCTAATATACAGGGATTTCAAATGCAAGCAAGTTTCTCACTTTTTTCCCAAAACTGCCTTCCCGGCTTTGGAAGGCGTATTTTCTCCCAAAAAACCCCTTTTCCAGCAAGTAGCGCTAAACCTCTTAGCTTAGAATTGTACAAAAACAGAAGCGCCGGCCTCCTTCTCAGAAGACCGGCGCCAAATGCCGCAAGGGGCGTTTTTAAGCGGTTTGGGCCGTTGAAGCGGCTTTGCTGTAAAGCCCTTTGTCGAGCTTGGCCGCCATGGCTTCAAAGGCCACAATCGTCTCTTGCACGTCGTCCAGCGTGTGCATGGCCGTGGGAATAAGGCGCAGCATAATCACGCCCTTGGGCACCACCGGGTACACCACGATGGAGCAGAAAATGCCGTGATTCTCGCGTAAATCGAAGGTTAGCGCCGTTGCGTCCGACAACTCGCCGTTCAGGAACACAGGCGTGACCGGCGATTCCGTGGTGCCAATGTTAAACCCTTTTTCGCGCAAGCCGCCTTGCAGGGCCCGCACGATGGTCCACAGTTTCTCGCGGTATTCGGGGTGGTTGCGAATCAGCTCCAGGCGCTTCAGGGCGCCTATCACCAGCGGCATGGGCAGCGATTTGGCGAAAATCTGGCTACGCATGTTGTATCGCAAATATTCAATCACACTTTCTTGCCCCGCCACGAAGGCGCCGATGCTGGCCATGCTCTTGGCGAAGGTGTAAAAAATCAGGTCTACGCCCTCCACGCAGCCCAAATGTTCAGCTGTACCGGCCCCGGTGGCGCCCAGCGTGCCAAAACCATGAGCATCGTCAACGAAAATGCGGAAGTTGAACTTCTCCTTCAGTTTTACGATTTCGGGCAGCTTGCCGAGGTTGCCCGACATGCCGAACATGCCCTCCGTAATCACGAGGATGCCGCCGCCGGTTTCGTCGGTCAGGCGCTTGGCCCGCTCCAGCTGCTTTTCGAGGCTGGCCATGTCGTTGTGAGTAAACACAAACCGCTTCCCCTGGTGCAGGCGCACGCCGTCGATGATGCAGGCGTGCGACTCGGCGTCGTACACGATGGCGTCGTGGCGGTTCACCAGCGCATCGATGATGCTCACCACGCCCTGGTAGCCGAAATTGAGCAGCAGCGCGGCGGGCTTTTGCACGAAGTCGGCCAACTCGTTTTCCAGCTGCTCGTGCAAGGTCGAGTTGCCGCTCATGATGCGGGCGCCCATCGGGTAGGCCATGCCAAAGTCGGTGGCGCCGTCAATGTCGGCCTGCCGCACCTCGGGGTGGTTGGCCAGGCCCAGGTAGTTGTTCAAGCTCCAAGTAAGTACTTCTTTGCCCCGGAACATCATGCGGGGATGGATTTGGCCTTCCAGCTTCGGAAAAGCGAAGTAGCCGTGGGCGTAATGCGATTGCGAACCCAAAGGGCCGCGGTTGGCCGAGACCCGGTCGAAAATATCCACTGAAAAAACGGGGTGTTAGGTGAAGGTAATGAGGGGGTAAACAGCCTTTTGCCGAAGGCAAAGCATTGCCAACAAGAGGCCCAACTACAAAGGTAGCCCCGGGCCGTTGATGTACATAATTTGGGCTTAATAACGGCTTCGGGCGGTTGATGTTTGCCGCCGCCGTGCGCTTTCCCTGTTTCTTTGTGGCCTAACCAGTTCCCGCCCGTTTTTTCCGATGAAAAAAATCTCCAAGCTGCTCGTCGCCAACCGGGGCGAAATTGCCCTGCGCGTTTTGCGCTCCGCCAAGGAAATGGGCATTGCCACCGTGGCCATCTATTCCGAAGCCGACCGCAACGCCCTGCACGTGCGCTACGCCGACGAAGCCGTGTGTGTGGGCCCGCCCGCGTCCAAAGACAGCTACTTGCGCGGCGACAAGATTCTGGAAGTTTGCAAGGAGCTGGGCGTCGATGCCATTCACCCCGGCTACGGCTTCCTGAGCGAAAACGCCGGCTTTGCCCGGGCCGTGCGCGAGGCGGGCCTGATTTTCGTGGGTCCTTCGCCCGAGGCCATGGAAATCATGGGCGACAAGCTCTCGGCCAAGCAGGCCGTGAAAGCCTACAACATTCCGCTGGTGCCCGGCACCGACGAGGCCATTTCCGACGTGCCGGCGGCCAAGCTTATTGCGCAGGAAGTGGGCTTTCCCATTCTGATTAAGGCATCGGCCGGCGGCGGCGGCAAGGGCATGCGCATCGTGAACGGCGCCGACGAGTTTGAGGAGCAGATGCAGTTGGCCATCAACGAAGCCGTGTCGGCGTTTGGCGACGGCGCGGTTTTCATCGAGAAGTTCGTGACCGGCCCGCGGCACATCGAAATTCAGGTGTTGGGCGACGAGCACGGCCACATCGTGCACTTGTTTGAGCGCGAGTGCAGCATTCAGCGCCGCCACCAGAAGGTGATTGAGGAAGCGCCCTCGTCGGTACTCACGCCCGAGCTGCGCGCCCAAATGGGCCAGTGCGCCGTGGACGTGGCCCGCGCCTGCGACTACACCGGCGCGGGTACCGTGGAGTTTTTGCTCGACGACCAGCACAATTTCTACTTCCTGGAGATGAACACCCGCCTCCAGGTAGAGCACCCCGTCACGGAGCAAATCACCGGCCTTGACTTGGTAAAAGAGCAAATCCGAGTGGCCCAAGGCGAGCCCCTCGCCTTCTCGCAGGCCGACCTCACCATCACGGGCCACGCCCTGGAGCTGCGGGTGTACGCCGAAGACCCGCAAAACAACTTCCTGCCCGACATCGGCACGTTGACCACCTACGTGCGGCCCCAGGGCCCCGGCGTGCGCGTGGATGACGGCTTCGAGCAGGGCATGGAAATCCCCATTTACTACGACCCGATGATTGCCAAGCTGGTCACCTTCGGGGCCGACCGCGCCGAAGCCATTGCCCGCATGCTGCGCGCCATCGAGGAATATAAAATCACCGGCATCGAAACCACGTTGCCCTTCGGCACCTACGTGCTCCGGCACCCGGCCTTCGTCAGCGGCAACTTTGACACGAACTTCATCCGCGACCATTTTACGCCCTCTACCCTCGCCCCCGCCGGCCCGGATGAGGCCACGGCCCAAGTAGCCGCCGCGCTGGGCGCCCTGCTCTTCAGCGAGAAGAAACCCAAAGCCGCGGCCGCAACCGGTGAAACCGCAGGTTCGGAGGTGTCGGGCTGGCGGCGGAATCGGTTGGGCGTGCGC
>DASVTG010000436.1:0-7628 GCA_036387695.1 Hymenobacter sp.
GTCCGGCATGCCGGCGGGCAGGTAGTGCAGCAGCGGCCACGCGAGCAGGTTTTGCAGCAGGTGGTTGTTGGGCAGCAAGTAAAACCCGGCCGTCACGGCGGGACCGGGCGCCACGAAATAATCGATGCTCACAATTTCGTCGGCGTTGAAAGGGTAGTACCCCAGCAAAAACGTGCGCAGTGCCGCCACCGCCAGCAGGCCGGCACTACTTGCTCCGCGCACCGCGCGGGGCTGCCGCCGCCAAGTCGTCGCCACCGCCCGCCGGGCGCGCTGCAGGTCGCGCACCAAGCGGCGCGCTTCGCGAAAAGCCTTCGAACGCCCATAGAGCAGCCCCCCGGCTCCCAGCAATGCCAGCGCAAAAGCCAACACCTGCAAGCGAGCGTAAGCCAAGGCGTTGTGGGCCAGCGGCTGCGGCAGCCACGGCGCACTGGCTAGCTCCGCCGATTTATTGGCCGCATCCAACGCCGGCCCCAAGACCGAATAGGGAGTAAAACCATAAAGCACGACGAGGTACCCTCCAATTACCAGGGTGCCTGCCGCAAACAGATACAGTATAAAGCGCATGCGGAGCTTGCCAAAACCGCAGCCTAAGCCGGGGTTCCGGAGTTGGAACGAGCGAAGTGGTCCTGAAAATGCGCGTCGAACAAGTTGCCGGCTTCCTCGTCGGCGATGCTGCTGAACAGAAAGCCGCCGATGGTTTTGGGGTAGAAAAACGTGGATTTGGGCGGCATCACTGCCCCGGAATGGCACACGGCTTCCACTTCGGCCATGCTCACTTCGTTCACGATGAAAGCGGCCCGGGCCTCGCCGCGGTCCACGCGCTGCAGGCATTCGGCAAAATTGCGCACGTAGGCCACGCCGGGCCAGGCGCGCTGGGCATCGGGCCCGGCAATGCCCAGCACTTTTTCCAGCACAAAAAAGTGCAGCACGGTTAGGTCCAGGCTTTTCACTTCTTCCGTGGTTTGCCAATCAAGCAAAGAGTGGACTTCGGGGCGCAAGCGAATCTTATAGGACTGCCCGCCCACGTACAAGCCAAAAGCCCACGGCTTGCCCGCAATGATTTCCGGCAAGTCGGCCGCGTCCTCCTTGGGCAGCACGGTGAAGTAGGGCACCAACCGCTCCAGCAATTCCTGGTCGCTGAGGCCGCCGGGCAGCTCCAGCAGCAAGCGGTGCGTGGGCAGGATGCGCAGGTCGTCGGCCGCCCCGTTGGTCAGGTACATGAGGTGGTAGTTCCAGGGTTCGTGGCCCGTGGCGGCGGGGGCGTTGGCCAGGCGGGCGTGGCGGTACGCCAGCGACCCTTCGTAGCGGTGGTGCCCGTCGGCCAGGATGACTTCCCGGACGCTCAAAACCTCCTGAAAACGCCGAATGATGGCGGCGTCCTGAATCACGGCCAGCACGTCGCGCGCGCCCTGGTAGTCCTCCTCGGTTTCCACCAGGTGCGACGCCATGGCTTCATCCAGGTAGGTTTCCAGTTCAAAGTCCTCGTCGCGGTACAGGCCGTGGGTGGCACTGGTCTGGAACTGCGTGCGGGCCAGCAACTCGGCCCGGTCATTCACCGACGCGGGGAGGGTGTTTTCGTGGCGCAGCACCACATTTTCGGCCCAATCGTACGCCCGGATGTGACACATAAAGCCCTTGCGGCAATATTCGCGGGTGCTGCCGGGCAGCCGGAAGTATTGGTAGTAGGCATAAATGCCCGGCAGCGCGTCCTGCTGCAACACCCCGCCGGCCTGCCACTCGCGCAGTCGTTCCGCGGCGGCCGCGGCCGGGTCTTCGGCGCGCGGCACCGAGAGGTGAATGGAATTCAGGGGATTGCGGTACAGGGCCTCGCGCTGTTTAGCCGACACCACGTCAAACAAAGGCGAAACGTAAGCGTCGATGTCGGCACTCAGGGCAGCATTGTAGCGCCACCCGCGCAAGGGTTGAATTTCGGCCAAAACGGAATCAGTTAACAATTATCATTTAACAATCAACAATTAACAGTTATCACTTCCCGGTTCATTTAAAGCAATTGTTAAACGATAAATACTAACTGTTAAATGTAAAAGTCAGGGGGCCAGGCGGGACCGGTGCCAGGCGCTGCCTTCGCGCTCGTACACAATCCGGTCGTGCAGGCGGCTGGGGCGGCCTTGCCAGAACTCGATGCGCTGGGGGCGCAAGATGTAGCCGCCCCAGTGCGGCGGCCGGGGCAGCGGGTCCTGGTCCCCAAACTGCTGCGCCAATTCGGCTTCCCGCGCTTCCAATTCTTCCCGGCTTTCGATGACCTGGCTTTGGGGCGAGGCCCAGGCCCCCAGCTGGCTGCTGCGGGGGCGGCTTTGGAAATATTCGGTCGACAGCGCTTCCGGGGCTTTTTCCACCCGGCCTTCCACGCGCACCTGCCGCTCCAGGCCCGGCCAAAAGAAGCTGATGGCGGCCAGCGGCTGCGCCGCCAGCTCCTGGCCCTTGCGCGATTCGTAATTGGTGTAAAACAGAAACCCGTTGTCTTCGGGCAAGCCCTTTAGCAGAACCACGCGCGCGGAGGGCTGCCCCGTGGCCGAGACCGTGCTCAAGGTGAGCGCCGTGGGCTCTTCCAGCTGGGCGGCCAGGGCCTCGTTCAGCCACAGCCGAAACTGTTGCACCGCGTCGGGCAGCACGTCGGCTTCGGAAAGGGTGCGTTGCGCGTAGGTTTTGCGCAAGTTGGCAAGGTGGGGGTCGTTCATCGAAGAGGTGAAATTTTGCGAAGCCGGAAATATCAGGGACGCTTGGTGCGGAACAAATTTGCGCACGCCACAGTCTTTAGAACGCCGGCATGGCCCGAAAGCAGGCTTGCGGGCCCAAAGTAACGACACGCGCCCAGGCCAATCCATGGTTGAGCTTGGCGCCACGAGTTGGGGCGCGGGCGCAACCTTCCCGGCCTTTGCCGCGTGCCTAACCTTCTTGGCGACTTGTGCCGCTGTTTTTCTCTCCCACAACTCTCCCGCGTATGCGTCCCGGAACCCTCCTCATTTCGCAGCCTTTCCTCGGCGACCCCAACTTCGAGCGCAGCGTGGTGCTGCTGTGTCGTGACGAGCCCGATGAGGGCACGTTTGGCCTCGTTTTAAACCGTTTGACCTCGCTCACCCTGGGCGACGTGCTCGACCTGCCGCCAGCCGCGGGCACCACCGTGGCCGAGCTGCCCCTGTACGTGGGCGGCCCCGTGGAGCCGAACACCTTGCATTACCTGCACCGCCGCGCCGACCTGCCCGGTACCACCGATTTGGGCCAGGACGTGTACTGGGGCGGCGATTTTGAGGTGCTGCTGCAACTCATCGGCACGGGCGTGGTAAGTGGCGACGACGTGCGGCTTTTTGCCGGCTATTCCGGGTGGTCGGCGGGCCAACTGGCGGGCGAAATGCAGGGGCAGAGTTGGATACGGCACCCGGCAAGCGCCGGGAAAGTGTTTACTTTGGCATCTGATGCCTTTTGGCGGGACATTTTGCGGGAGAAAGGCGGTCGGTTCAAGGTGCTGGCCAATTACCCCGTGGACCCCCGCTTGAACTGACCCCGCCGGTGGGCGGTCCTTTTGTTTTATTTCAATTTTTGCTCTCTCCTCTGGCTTCCGTGATGGAGCCGGCTTTTACGAAGATTTATGGCTGCTGAAGAAAACCCCACTGCCCCGCTCGCCGGTGGCACCGACCCGGCCGCCGAAGACCGGATGAGCATTTTAGCGCGCCGCCTGGCCGAAATTCAAGGCAAGGGAGAGCCGGTGGCCACCCCGGACCCGGCCGCTGGCGAAACCCAAGTGGAGCCTCCGGCGCACGGCACGGGCACGCCCCAGCTGCCCGCCGACCAGCCCCTGGGCGCCGGCACCGCCGAACCTGCGGCGGCTGCCCCCAGCCACGCGCAGGCGCCGGATGCGGGCTCGCCCGAGGCTGCTGCGGCGGCCGAGACGGCCCACTTTGTGCCCGATGCGGTGACCACCGACGGCCACGACATGTCGGCCCCCCAAGCCCGTGCCCTGGCGCATTACGGCGAAGAAACCGCTTCTGCCAGCGTGCCCACGCCCACGCCGGAGCCGGAAGCACTGCCGGCCGGTGAAGAAATTGCCAGCGCAGCTCCGGCCCCCGTGGCCGACCCCGAAACCCTTAGCGGGCCCAACGCCGGTGCCAGCGTGGAAGACCACATAGACCGGCCCATTGTGTCGCTGCAAAGCCCGGCCGACCTGGACGCCTTTGACGCGGAACTGGCCAACCTGTCCACTTCCGAGCCCACGCCGCTAAACGCCGTCCCGGCCGACGTGGCGGCCATCGACGCGGGCGAGGAGCCGACGGGCGCTGAAGCCGAAGAGGAAGCCGCGCCCGACGCCGAAGCCCCCGACTTTACCGCGCTCGACCTGCCGGCGCAGGCCAATTACCTGGTGCAATTGCTGCGCCGGCCCGACGCTCGCCAGAATCGCAAGCAGATTCAGGACCTGACCCGCCAGTACGAAACCAACGTGGGCCTGGCCCGCAGCGCCGCCCGCCAGAAGTTTGCCGAAGGCGGAGAAGGCGCGGAGGCGTTCGCGTTTCAGCAGCCCGAGGGCCAGCAGGAATTGAACAAGGCCATGCAGGAGTTCCGCGAAAACCGCGTGAAGGACGCCAAAGCCGAGGACGCCAGCCGTGGCGATAACCTGACCAAGAAAAAAGCCCTGCTCGACCAGTTGCGCGGCATCGTGGAAGCGGCCGAAACCAAAGACAGCTCGGCCAAGCTCAAAGCCCTGCAGGCGGAGTGGAAAGCCACTGGCGCCGTGCCGCAGTCGGACAGCCAGGGCATCTGGGACACCTACCACGGCCTGCTCGACATTTATTACAGTAAGCAGGGCCGCTTCCTGGAAATGAAGGACCTGGACCGCCGCCGCAACCTGGAGGCGAAAGAGGCCCTCATCAAGCGCGCGGAAGCCCTGGCGCAAGCACCGGGCATCAACAAGGCCCTGGACGAGCTCACGAAGCTGCACGAGGACTGGAAGAACATTGGCCCCGTGCCCAACGACCAGCGCGAGCCGCTGTGGCAGCGCTTCATTGCCGCTTCCGACGTGCTGCACCAGCGCCGCAAGGAGTTCGTGGACCAGCGCTCCACGCAGGAGAAAGCCAATTTGGCGGTGAAACAAGCCCTGCTGGAGCGCGTGCTGCCCTTCGCCGCCTTCGACACGGACCGCGTGAACTTGTGGCGCTCGAAAACCGACGAGCTGCAGGAAATCAAAACCGAGTGGGAAGCCGCCGGTTTGGTGCCCCGCGCGCAAGCCGATGCCCTGAACAAGCAGTATTGGGCCGCTTACAAGGCTTTCTTCAACCGCAAGAACGAATTCTTCAAGTCGCTCGACAACGAGAAATCGGCCAACGTGAAAGCCAAGGTTGCGCTCATTGAGCAAGCCGAAGAAGCCGCCAACAACCCCGATGCCGATGCCGCCCGCCAGGTCGTTATCCGGGTGCAGAAGGAATGGAAAGACGTGGGCCGCGTGCCCGATAAACTGGCCGACAAGCTGTGGCACCGTTTCCGGGCCGCGTGCGATGCCGTGTTTGAGCGGCCCAAGCACGAAGCCCGCCAGCGCGAAGAAAAAGTGCAGCAATCCTCCGCCGAGCAGAGCGCCTACCTCGACCGGATTGCGGACCAGGTAAACGCGCTGACGCCTGAAAACCCGGGCACGCTGGAAGGCTTCCGGGAAATCCTGGCTGGCTGGGTGGCCGAGTTCGACCCGACGGATGACCAACCCGGCCGGGGCACCGGCGACCGCAGCGAAGAGCAGTTGCTCAACCTGCTAGGCAAATACCTCGACCACGTACCCGGCTTGAGCTATGCCGACCGCACCGACTTGTTGTTCCAGGTAGAAGTGGGTCGCCTCAAGGCCCGTCCGCAGGCCCAGCAGCAGCTCACCCGCAAGGAGATGGCCTTGCGCAAGGAAATCAACGAGCTCGAAAACGACCACGCGACGCTGCAAACCAACCTTGACTTTTTCGCTCGCTCCAAAAACGCGGCACAGCTGCGTCAGGAATACGAGGGACGAATTGCGGAAGGCCAAAAGCGCATCGAAACGCTGAAAAAGCAATTGAAGGTGATACGCAGCTAAAGCAACTTGTCAACTTTCTCTAATACAAGCAAAAGCGGCTCGGCAAATTATTGCCGAGCCGCTTTTTTTAGGAAATAACCTTCTTGGGTTGGCATAAGTGTGAGGGGCCTCGTACTTTTGTGCCACCAACCCGCCGCCTTAGCTCAGTTGGTAGAGCTTCTGACTTGTAATCAGAGGGTCGTTGGTTCGAGTCCGACAGGCGGCTCCAGGTAGTTTACACCCCATGCGAATGCTGAATTCGCATGGGGTTTTTTCATGGGGTGCCTGCTCGTTAATGGCCTTGGTTAAACGAGCGGGCGTTTGGCTGTCATTCAAACGTGAGCGACTGCGCGCGTGAGCGACTGCGCGGGCCGTTCTCCGCGTGCCACCAGTGAGCCGGGCGGTTGCCCGGGCGATGCTCTATGACCGGGCGCAAGTGGTCGGTGCGCCGTTCGTGGCCGGAAGCTCCCTGGGCGGCTGACTGTATTCTAGGCATATCTTAACTTGGACGGATGAAACGGCTACTCTACTTCAGCATTTTATTCTTCGTTTTTGCTACTTGTCGGGCAGAACGTAAGCCCCCTTCACCTGCAGTGCGGAAATATTTGGAGGAGGTCGTCCGTATAATGCAAGCCAATTTCCTTAATCGGGCGGCCATCAACTGGGTGGTTTTCCAGCAGAATCTACTCGTGCAAGCCAGTGGCGCCAACACCATTGAGCAGGCCTATCCAGCGGTTGTATCTGCTATCGTTGCCCTAGGCGATAAGCACAGTATGTTTGCGCCCGTCCGCCTGGTGAAGGAGTCCAAACTGCCTACTGCCAAGCAGCTCCCGATATACTCCGACGAGCCGGTTCCTGAAGACATCGGCTACATCAGAATTCCCTGGGTGGTCGGCAGCCAGGAAAAGCTAGACGCGTACATAGCCCACGTACAGGGCCAAATCAAGGCACGGGATAAGCCCGATTTAAAAGGCTGGCTCGTGGATTTGCGGGGGAACATAGGCGGGAATATGTGGCCGATGCTCGTGGGGGTAGGGCCGGTGTTGGGAGAAGACACGCTCGGCTATTCTTTTGACTCGAATAATGCCAAAACCGCGTGGCGGTACGAAAAGGGCAAGGCCTTGGCGAACGGCGACATAGAGGCCGAAACCGCCCATTATTATACGCTGAAGTCGGCCAACCCGGTAGTGGCCGTGCTGACCGATACCCTCACGGCCAGTTCGGGCGAGGCCGTTGCGGTCGCCTTCAAAGCCCGAAAGCACACCCGAAGCTTTGGGGCGGGCACGTGTGGGGTATCGACCGGCAGAAGCCGCTTTTATTTGTCCGATGGGTCCGTTCTCTTGCTGACCACCGCCGTGTTCGCCGACCGCCGCCGGGTACGGTATGGCCACTCCATCGCCCCTGACGAGCCACTCAAGCCAGCCGAAGTAGTGCCGCAAGCCATTCGCTGGATTCGGGAAGAATACCAAGCGAAGAAATAAGTGGCAGCATCAATGAGCGGGCCGAACAGGTCAACCAGGTGGGGCCAGCAGGATGCGTGAGTGGTTCCACTTTTTGGCCCTGTTTCCACCGACATAACAGCCACCAA
>DASVTG010000437.1:0-4947 GCA_036387695.1 Hymenobacter sp.
GCTGCCACTGCTGCCGCCCGGTACGAAAGTTGGTCATTGAACAGGGACGAAATGGTGCGGTTTCGGGCTGGGCCCGCTCGATTCCGTGGAGGCGGTGCTCCCGTTGGGAAAGCAATTCAACATTCGGTATTCAGACGCCGAACCGCAGGAATTGCGCATGGTTTGACTTTTTTACCAACGCGGTGTTGAGCGGCCTTTGTATGCGCGGTACTTCGCGCAGCTGCGGCAAAACGACTCCCGGATATGTGGGCCCTTACCTCCTACAGACCATATAGGCCAAGTAGATAGGCGTTTCCGCCAACCTAGCAGCCGCTATTCTGTTTACTGGTGGCGAGCTGTTTGAATTCAACCCCCTACATAACGCGGACATCGCAAGCGCACTATTTTCAACAGCAGCGGATAGTGCCCGCCCGGTGCCACCTATGCTTCCTAATGCTAGAACTACTGAGATTCCGCGTGCTCATCTTGTGCGTGCTGTTGGCGGCGGGAATGCCCCTGCCGAGCTGGGCGCAGGCGCAACACCTGCTCAGTGGCACGGTGCGCGACCCTGCCGGGGCCGCCCTGCCGGGCGCGACCGTGGCGGTGCCGGCGTTGGGGCTGGGCACGGCCACCGATGTGTCCGGTCGCTACAGCCTTAGCCTACCGAACGGGCCGCAACAGGTGACGGTGTCTTTCATTGGCTACCTGCCGCAAACTTTCCGCGTGAACCTGAGCCGCAGCCAACAACGCGACCTGACGCTAAGCCCGAACCCCAACGAGCTGGGCGAGGTGGTGGTGCAGGGCCAGCAGACGTTGGAAGAAAAGCTCGAAACCACGCAGATGGGCGTCGAGCGCCTCAGCATTCAGGAGGCCAAGCTGCTGCCGGCGCTGTTTGGCGAGGTCGACATCCTCAAGACCCTGCAGCTCAAGCCCGGCGTGCAAAGCGGCGGGGAGGGCAGCAGCGGCATCTTCGTGCGCGGCGGCTCGGCGGACCAGAACCTGGTGCTGCTCGACAACGCGCTGGTGTACAACCCCAACCACTTGTTCGGCTTGTTCTCGGTGTTCAACTCCGACGCCGTGCAGTCCGTGGACCTCTACAAGTCGGGCTTTCCGGCGCAGTTCGGCGGGCGGCTGTCGTCGGTGATTGACGTGAAGATGCGCGAGGGCAGCCGCGAGAAGTTTACCGTCACGGGCGGCCTCGGGCTCATCGCCTCGCGTCTCAGCCTGGAAGGACCCATCAACCCGGGCAAAGGGTCGGCGCCAGCCAAAGGGTCGTTTCTCGTGAGCGGGCGGCGCACCTACTTCGACATTTTCACCCGCGCCATCAACCAGGCCAACGCGGCCGACGCGAGCTACCGGCCCATCCCCGACTACTTTTTTCAGGACTTCAACGCCAAAGCCAACTACACCCTGGGCGAGAAAGACCAGGTGTTCGCCACCGGCTACCTGGGCCGCGACGTGTTCGGCTTCAACTCGTTTGGCAACCTGCAGGCCGACTTTTCGTGGGGCAACACCCTGGGCACGCTGCGCTGGCAGCACACGTTTTCGCCCAAGCTCACGGCCAACGCCCAGGTGGGCGTGACCAGCTACCGCTACTCGCTGGGCAGTGCGTTCGACATTGCCTCCTTTGGCCTGACGTCCACCATTCTGGACCACAACGCCCGCGTCGACTTCGACTACGCCCTGGACTCGGTGCACCAGGTCCGTTTCGGGGGCAGCGTCACGCGGCACACTTTCGGCGTGGGCCGCCTGCAAGTAGAAACGGGCGACAACTCGTTGAACATCGACGACGACATCTCCTACCCCGCGCTGGAGGCCGGGCTCTACGCCAGCGACAACTGGAAAATCAGCGACAAGCTCCAGGCCGAGCTGGGGCTGCGTCTGAGCGGCTTTCGCAGCGAGGGCAAGCTGTACGGCGGGCTGGAACCGCGCGTGGCGGCGCGCTACGCCCTCACCCCCAAGGTGTCGCTGAAAGCCAACTACGCCCTGATGTACCAGTACGCCCACCTGGTGAGCAACACGGGCGCCTCGCTGCCCACCGACATCTGGTACCCCACGCGGCTGAGCGTGAAGCCGCAGCGCTCGCAGCAGGTGAGCACTGGGGTGAGCTGGCTGCTGTTCGGGAGCAAGTTTCTGCTCACCAACGAGGTGTACTACAAGTGGGCCGCCAACCAAGTGGACTTCCGCGACGGGGCCCAGATTTTCGCCAACCCCAACCTCGACCAGGAGTTTCTCTTCGGCCGGGGCTGGAGCTACGGCAACGAGCTGTACCTGGAAAAGCAGCAGGGCAAAACCACCGGCTGGATAGGCTACACCCTGGCCTGGGCCTGGCGCAACTTCCCGCCCCAGCGCGGCACGGCTGGCATCAACGACGGGCGCGACTACGTGCCCAGCTACGACCGGCGCCACAACCTGAACGTGGTGCTGCTGCACCAGCTCAGCAACCGCCTCAGCCTGACGGCCAGCTTCGTGTACACCAGCGGCGCGCCGGCCACGCTGCCGGCTGGCCGCTTCCCGCTCCAGAACGTGCCGGGCGGCGACATCCTGGCCGTGCCCGTGTACCCCGACCGCAACACCTACCGCCTCATTCCCTACCACCGCCTCGACCTGGGGGCGGTGTGGAAGCTGCGGCCCGTGCGCTTCGGCACCGAGCGCGACCTGACCTTCAGCATTTACAACGCCTACGACCGGCGCAACGCCTACTTCGTGTACTTCGAAGTGACGCGCAACCCAAACACCGACCTAATCGACGGCTTCACGGCGCAGCAGGTGTCGCTGTTCCCCATCATCCCGTCGGTCACCTACAATTTCAAATTCTAACCCTGTCCGCATGAGAACGAAGCCGTTAATTGCCGCGCTTGGCCTGGGAAGCCTGCTGTTGGGGGCCGCCGGGTGCAACCTGGAAAACGACATCGACGTGGTGCTGCCCCCCTACACCCCCGAGCTGGTGGTGGAGTGCTACCTGCAGGCGGGGCAGGTGCCGCGCCTCACGGTGGTGGAGTCGGGGGCGTACCTGCCCACCACGGTGGGCACCGGCCAGCCCACCATCACGCTGCCCACCGCCACCACGCCCACGCTGGGCTTGGGCTTGCCCAACGGCATCACCATTCAGCTGCCCGTGGACGTCACCGCCCGCCTCACGCTGCCCGGCGGCCAGGTCATGCCGCTGCGGTTCGCGCCGGGCATCGACCCGGTTACGCGGAAGGTTTTTACCCACATCGGCACCGCGCCGCTGGCCATGCAGCCGGGCCAGCGCTTCGCCCTGGACGTGCGCGACACCCGCGGCCACACCATCACGGGCACGGCCGGGGTGCCCACCTTCATCCCGATTGACTCGGTGCGCTACGGCTTCAACGGGCTGACCGGCGACGACCGCCAGGCCAATTTCATTACCCGCTGGAAGGACCCGGCCGCAACCGCCGACTACTACTACCTGCTGCTCAATAACGCCAATGAGCCCAACGACGACGCGGGCGACTACCTGCTCAACGACCAGCTCTTCAACGGCCAGACCTACACCGCCCTCACCACCTACCGCTTCACGCCCGGCGACACCCTGACCGCCACGCTCTTCCACATGGAACCGGAGTATTACAACTTCCTGCAGAGCGTGGAAGGGGCCGTCTCGGCCAACGGCAACCCCTTCGCGCAGCCGGCTCGCATCCGCAGCACCGTGCAGGGCGGCCTGGGCGTGTTTGCCGTGCTCGTGACCGACCGCCGAACGGTGATACTGAAATGACCGTGAGCGGCCATAGACCAAGGGCTGCCCCGAGTACTTACCCTCAATGAGGCGGGCCGGCTTCAGCAGGCTGCCAACGCGAATGAAAAGTGGACGCGTTTCGCAAACGCCAAGAGGGCTAAACAGTCTACCGTCAAACAAGTATTCTTCAGCAAGCAACATCTTTTCTTCTCCCTGGGACTCGGGCCAACCCTCATTCCTTACCTTGTGCCGATGAAGACACTCTACCCTGTTTTAATCTTGTTCATTTGTTTGAACAGCCTGCCGGCACAAGCCCAGTTCAACGTCGCTTATCATCAATCTGCCCTTCCTTTCGCGTCGTTATCCTACGACTTTCAGCGGTTTCATCCGGATATCCGGGTGAGCACTGATGCCTTCACTTCCGACTTGAGTGCGGAGCTAACGCTCAACTACAAGTTTGTCAACAAAGACGACTACTATGTTTATGGCGGAATAGGCGGCCGCACAAATCGGATTGCCGGTGGGGTGGTGCCCATCGGGCTCGTCGTGTTCCCGTTTGCCAAAAAACGCCTGGGCTTTCACTCCGAAGTGGCCATCATCGGCCTCGGCGAGTCAGGAACCGTACTACGGGGAAGCTGGGGCCTCAAATTTCGGTTTGGCAAACCTGAGGAAGGGCCAGGGCTTTAGAGGAACTCCTGACGCTTCGAAACGACTCTGTGCAGGGCATAGACGTGCAGAAACCATGATTCTTGAGACCAATTCTGCCCACCTTGCGCACCTGCCGTCCGGCACCCGCTAGTAATATAGGAAGTGTTAACGGGGGATAGGAAGTGTTAACGGGGGCGCGACGGCCTGAGACGACCGAAAAGCCCCACGCAGCACATGGCGTTGTCGGCGCGGGCTGCTGACCGTCAAGCCGGCTTTCATTCAGCGTGTTATCCAAAAAGGCTATTCGGTGACTGAAACCGCCGATGCCGTCAGCGTGGCCGTAGATTCCGGCACCCTCACCGCCACCTTTTTACACTTTTGCTTGCTTTGACCATGCCCGGCCATTCGCCCACCGCATTAGCCACCCGGCCGGCCCAACGCAGCCTGGTGGTGCTCCGGCCCCTGGGCCCGCTGGTGGCCGGGGTGCTGCTGCTGGGCGCCGTGCTGCTCGGCACGAACGCCCTGAAGCTGGCGGCGGGCTATTCGCCGTGGCGCACCGTACCGGCCGGGCTGGCGGGCCTGGGGCTGCTGCTGGGCGGCGGGTACGCCGCGGCGCGGGG
>DASVTG010000438.1:0-2812 GCA_036387695.1 Hymenobacter sp.
CAGCGAAAACAGGCTGAGCCAGAGAATCTTGCTGGAAGCCGACTGCTGGCTCTCGAACTGGCCGCCGTAGGTGAGGTAGTAGCCGGCCGGCAGCTTCACCCGCTGGCTGATTTGGGCCTGCACCTCTTTCACGGTGCTGCCCAGGTCACGGCCGGCCACGTTCAGGGATATAGTGATGCGGCGCTGGGTGTTTTCGTGGTTGACGGTATTCGGGCCCGGCTCGTAGCTCACGTCGGCTACCTGACTCACCGGAATGAGCGCTCCCGAGGGCGTTTCGATGCGGGTCTGGGCGATGGTAGCGATGTCGTTGCGCTGGGCTTCGGGCAGCTTCACGATGAGGTCGAAGCGCTTCTGGCCATCCAGCATCTGTGACACCACGTCGCCCTGAAACAGCGTTTCCAGGGTAGATACCACCTGGCCGCGTTCCAGGCCGTAGGCCCGCAGGGCGGCATCGCGGGGGCGCACCAGCAACTGCGGAATTTGTACCTGCTTTTCGACTTGCAGGTCCACGACGCCGGGCACCGTGCCGGCGGCCGTGCGCACCTCGTTGGCGTAGCGGCGCAGTGCCAACAGGTCGTTGCCGAATACTTTGATGGCGACCTGTGCCCGCACCCCGCTCAACAGGTGGTCGAGGCGGTGGCTGATGGGCTGACCGATGTTGACGTTTACGCCCGTAATCAGGGCCAAGCGCTGGCGCAGGTCGGTGAGGATTTCCTCCCGGCTGCGCATCTTTTTTCCCGCCTGTTTCAACTCCTGCGCGGTCTTGAAGGCTACTTCTATTTCCGAGTTGTTGACCGACTCGGCGTGCTCGTCCAGCTCGGCGCGGCCAGTGCGACGGGCGGTGTAGGCCACTTCCGGCAGCTGCAAAATCTGCTCCTCGCCCAAGGTGCCCAGCTTGTTGGACTCGGTGAGCGAGGTGCCGGCCGGGGCCGAGAAGTTGACTGTCAGCGAGCCCTCGTTGAAGGGGGGTAGGAACTCGGTACCAAAGAAGGGCACCAGCGAAGCGGCCAGCGCGAAGAGCAAGCCCGTAACGGTCAGCACCACTTTCGGATGCGTCAGGCCCCAGTTGAGTAACCCCGTGTCCTTGCGCTTGAGCCAGCGCACTAGGCCCCCCTCCTGCTCAGCGGCCCGAATCTGCTTCATTTTCGGCAGCAGGTAGTAGCAGAGCACCGGTGTAACAGTGAGCGACACGAACAGCGAGGCCACGATGCTGGTGATGTAGGCAATACCCAGCGGGGCGAAAATGCGCCCCTCCATGCCTTCCAGGGCGAACAGCGGCAGGAATACCAGCACCACGATGATGGTGGCGTACACGATAGAGTTGCGCACCTCCGAGGAGGCCGCGTAAATCACCTGCAAGGCCGGCTTGGGTGTGGGCAAGTGCTGGTTTTCACGCAGCCGCCGGAACACGTTTTCCACGTCCACGATGGCGTCATCGACCAGCTCGCCGATGGCGATGGCCAGCCCGCCTAGGGTCATTGTATTGATAGAAATTCCCGCAAAGCGGAACACCAGCGCCGTGAGCAGCAGCGACAACGGAATGGCCACCAGCGAGATAAAGGTAGTGCGCACGTTGAGCAAAAAGGCGAATAGCACGATGACCACCAGAATGGCCCCGTCGCGCAGGGCTTCCTCGACGTTGGTAATCGACGACTCGATAAAGTCAGCCTGCTTGAACAGGCGCGTGTTCACCTGCACGTCCTTGGGTAGCGAGGGCTTCAACTCGACCAGCGCCTTTTCCACGGCCTGGGTCAGGCCCACCGTGGCGGTACCAGGTTGCTTCTCGATGCTCAGAATTACGGCCGGGCGGCCGTTTACGCTGCCGTCGCCGCGCTTGAAGCGGGCCCCAAAAGCCACGTTGGCCACCTGCTTGACGCTGATGGGCGAGCCCTGCCGGTAGCCGACGATGATGTTCTCGATGTCGGCCACCGAGCGCAGGCGGCCCAGGTTGCGAATGAGCACTTCCGAGCCGTTGCGGTCAAAGAAGTTGCCGGTGGTGTTGAGGTTGGAGCGGCGCAGGGCCTCCTCTACCTGCGTCACGGTTAGGCCCGTGGCGTTCAGGCGGGGCATGTCCAGCAGCACCTGGTACTGTAGATTATCGCCGCCGATGGGAATGACCTGGGCTACGCCGGGAATGCTGAGCAGGCGCTGGCGCACGGTGTAGTTGGCCAGCGTGCGCAGGTCGGCCGCGTTGGTCTGGCTGCCCCCCGACAGCCCTACGAGCATAATCTGGCCCATTACCGAGGAGATGGGACCTAGCACCGGCGTGATGCCGGTGGGCAGCTGCCCGCTTACGGTTTGTAGCTTTTCGGCCACAATCTGGCGGGCCGTGAAAATGTCGGTGCCGTAGTCGAACTCCACGAACACCATGCCCAGTCCGATGGCTGAGTTGGAGCGCACGGCCGCCACGCCGGTGGCCCCGTTCAGGGCCGTTTCCACGGGCAGCGTCACCAGGGCTTCCACTTCTTCGGGGGCCATGCCGGCCGCTTCCAGGAACACGGTTACGCGGGGCCGGTCCAGGTCGGGCAGCACGTCCACGGGCAACTGGCGCGCCGTGTAGGTGCCGGCAATGAGCAGGCCCACGGCAAAGGCCAGCAGGAGCAGGCGGTTTTGCAGGGCAAAACGGATGATTTTATCGAGCATCCTTTATTGGTTCAGGTAGATGGATTTGAGCTGGTAGGTGCCCACGCTCACCACCCGGTCGTTTTCGTTCACGTCGCCGGCCAGCAGCACCGTTTGCTCGCCATTGGCGGCACCCGGCTGCACGTAGTGGATTTTGAAGGTTTCGGGGTCGGTATGCACGAAGACCACG
>DASVTG010000439.1:0-6015 GCA_036387695.1 Hymenobacter sp.
CACTTCCTGGGTGATGTGGTCCTGCACGGCCCGGGCGTTTTCGCGGGCCTGCAGCACGTTGTTGTAGGTCGAGGCGGGGTTGTCTTTGTCCAGAATCAGCCGCTCGAGCACCCGGGGCGTGTCGTTCTCAATGGCCGCCACTTCGTCCGTGGTCAGGCTGCCGTAGCTGTAGAGCAAGGGGCGCCAGCTGGTATCGCCGGGGCTGTCCTGCGACACCTGGTACTGCACCCGGATGACTTGCAGCATGGCCTGGGTCCGGTCCATGTAGCGGGCCAGCCAATAAATTGTATCTGCAACGCGGCTTAACATGCTTTCAATTAACAATTATCATTTAACAATTAACAGTTAGCAGGTAACAGACATCAACAGGGGTTTAACAGCCAGTTGCTAAGCCGGCAAAAACCGCCCCTGGCACGACTGTTAAATGTTAATTGATAAATGTTAAATGCCCTCCGGGCCCAGCACCCAGGTGTCTTTGCTGCCGCCGCCCTGCGACGAGTTCACCACCAGCGAGCCTTCCTGCAGGGCCACGCGGGTGAGGCCGCCGGGCACGATGTCGATGCCGTTGGGCCCGACCAGCGCGTAGGGCCGCAGGTCGACGCGCCGGGGCTGCAGCACCCCGTTGAGGTAGCAAGGCGTGGACGACAAGCTGATGATGGGCTGGGCAATGAAGCTGCGCGGGTCCTGGGTGATGGCTTCGCGGAATTCCTGCATCTGCTGCTCGGTGGCGCTGCTGCCGATGAGCATGCCGTAGCCGCCCGACTCGTTCGTCTTCTTTATCACCATCTTGTCCATGCGCTCGAACGTCATTTTGCGCAGGTCGGGGTCGCTCATCTGGTAGGTGGGCACCGTGTTCAGGATGGGCTCCTCGTTCAGGTAGTATTTTATCATTTGGGGCACGTAGCTGTACACGGCCTTGTCGTCGGCCACGCCGTTGCCCATGGCATTCACAATGGCCACGTTGCCCTTGCGGTAGGCCGCGTAGATGCCCGGCACGCCCAGGGCGCTGTCGGGCCGGAACACCAGCGGGTCCAGAAACTCGTCGTCCACGCGCCGATAAATCACGTCCACCTGCTGCAGTCCCCGCGTGGTTTTCATGAATACGTGGTGGTTATGCACCACCAGGTCGCCGCCCTCCACCAGCTCGATGCCCATGAGGCGGGCCAGGGTGGCGTGCTCGTAATAGGCCGAGTTGTAGATGCCCGGCGAGAGCAGCACCACCGTGGGGTCGCTGACGTGCCGGTCGCTGAGGGCCATGAGGTTGCGCAGCAGCAGGTCGGGGTACTTGCGCACCGGCTGCACGTTGTTTTTGGGCAGCAGGTCGGGGTAGAGGCGGGAGGTAATGCTGCGGTTTTCGAGCATGTACGACACCCCCGATGGCGTGCGTAGGTTGTCCTCCAGCACGTAGAATTGCCCGTCGGAGTTCCGAATCAAGTCCACGCCCGCAATGTGGGTGTAGATGTCGTGGGGCACCTTCACGTTCATCATTTCCCGCAAAAACTGCGGGCAGGTGTAGATAAGCGCCGCCGGAATGATGCCGTCCCGGATGATGAACTGGTCATGGTAAATGTCCTTCAGGAAGATGTTTAGCGCCTTGAGACGTTGCTTAATGCCGGCCTCGACGTGCTGCCATTCCTGGTGCTGAATGATGCGCGGGATGATGTCGAAGGGAAAAATCTTCTCGATGCCCTCGCCGCTGCTGTACACCGTGAAGGTGACGCCCTGGCTCATGAAGAGCTTTTTGGCCAGCTCGTCCTTGTGAGTCAGGTCGGCCGTTGGCAGGTTCTCAATGGCGCAAACGAAGTTGCGGTACTCGGGCCGGACCTGGTTGGCATGGAACATTTCGTCCCAGACGTTGGGCTGCTCCTGGTAGGCAGTCAGCAACGAGTTGTCCTTCAGAATAGAAGCTGGCATGGTGCGAGTGGGTGGCAAGTAGGAGCGGAAAGCAAAGTCCTGGTTACGCCTGCTTCTTTCATAAAGTTGCACTTTGTTGATACGCCCAAGAAGGTGGTCAGCTTTTGGTAGTATATCCGCGGCAGCTTTGCCAACTTCGCGATTTACCGCAACAGCGGGTGCGTATTATTTCGCAATGATGCGTAAAAGTACGTAAAAGCTGAAATCAAGCTTCTTGTTTTCAGCAGGTATTTATCCATTGTGTAAGCCCTATTGCCGATAATATCAACTGAGACACCTAAACAAGTTGACTTCAACTCAAGAATGTAAATGTGAATATTTATGGGCCGTCTCTTAATTTTTGACGTAGCACCAAAGCGCTGCTTCGGCCAGAAAGTAAACCGCTGTACCGGTCCAGCAGCTCCAAAAACCCGAGCGCCCAAGCCCTTTAGCCAATTCACCCTGATATATGAAGCTTTTCAATTGCACTCACTGCGAGCAGGTGGTCTACTTTGAAAACGACGCGTGCGAGCGGTGCGGCTACCCGCTGGGGTACGACGCGGCCGAACAGCGAATCGTGGCCCTTGAAAAACGCGACGACCAGCGTTTTACCCGCTACGGCCAGCCCGAGGCCGGCGCCTATGTCTATTGCCCCAACCACGCCCAGCAGGCCTGCAATTGGCTCATCGCCGAGGGCAGCGGCCAGGAGTACTGCCTGGCCTGCGCCCTCAACCGCACCATCCCCAAGCTGAACGAGCCCGAGCACATTGCCCGCTGGCAAGCCCTGGAAGTGGCCAAGCACCGGCTGGTGTTCAGCCTGCAGCAGTTTGGCCTGCCCATCGTCAGCAAAACCGAGAACGAGGAAACCGGCCTGGCCTTCGATTTTCTGGCCGACGAGCAAAAGCCCGCCGGCGAAAAAGTAATGACCGGGCACGACAACGGCCTCATCACCATCAACATCAAGGAAGCCGACGACGTGGAGCGTGAGATGGCCCGCCGCAACATGGACGAGGTGTACCGCACCGTGCTGGGCCACTTTCGGCACGAGGTGGGCCACTACTACTGGGACCGGCTCATTGACAATACCCCCAACCTGGAGCCCTTCCGGCAGCTTTTCGGCGACGACCGCACCGACTACGAGCAGGCCCTGAAGCAGCACTACGACCAAGGCCCGCCCGCCGACTGGCGCGAGCACTTCATCAGCGCCTACGCCACCACCCACCCCTGGGAAGACTGGGCCGAAACCTGGGCCCACTACCTGCACATCGTCGATACCCTGCAAACGGCCTCGGCCTTTGGCCTGCGCGTGCGCCCGCAAGCCAGCGAGCCCGAAGACCACCTCACGGTGCAAATCACGGAAGACCCCTACGAGGAATCGGACTTCAACACCATCATGCGGGAGTGGACGCCGCTGGCCCTGGCCCTCAACAGCCTGAACCGCAGCATGGGCCTGCGCGATGTGTACCCGTTCGTCATTCCGCCCGCGGTGGTGGAGAAGCTGGCCTTCATCCACCGGGTGTGCAGACAAAAATTATGAGTTATGAATTGTGAATTATGAGTTTCACAACGGGCAATTCATAACTCTTAACTTCAGCGAAGCAGTTCCGCCAGCAGTCCTTCCTTGAGCGCGTAGGCCGAGGTTTGAATGCGGGTGATGCCTGAAATGCCCAGCACGTAATCAATCAGCACCGCCGCCACCACCAGCATGTCGGCGCGCATGGGCAGGATGCCGGGCAGGGCCACCCGCTGCTCGTGGTTGCCGCTGAGCAGGCGGCGGTAGCTTTCCTGAAAGCTGCCCAGCGCCAGTTCGGTGTGCGGGGGCAGTTGCGCTTCGGTGCGCAGCTGGCCCAATTGCATGTCTGCGAGGCTGTCGAAACTGCCCGACGCGCCCACCAAACTCACCGGCTTGTAGCGTTGCAGGGCTTCGATGAGGGGCTCCAGTACCGTGCCCAGGTACTGCTGCTCCGCTTCCAGGGCGGCGGCCGGAAACACGCCGCTGGGGTCCGGGAAAAACCGGTCGAGCAGGCGCTGGGCGCCGATTTCGAAGCTTTGCTTCCAGAAAATGGAGGCCTGGTTGGCAACGATGAATTCGACGGAGCCGCCGCCGATGTCCATAATTAAGTGCGGCTCGGTGCCCAGGTTCACGGCCTGGCGCACGCCCTGGCAGATGAGCTCGGCCTCGCGGTCGCCGGGAATGACGTCGACGCGGATGCCGGTTTGCTCGAAAATGTCGCGCACCAGGTCGGGGCCGTTGCGGGTCACGCGCATGGCGCTGGTGGCCGTGGCGCGCACTTCTTCCGCTTCGTGCAACTCAATTTCCTCTTTAAAACCCGCCAGCGTGTGCAGGGCGCGGGCGTAAGCCTCGGGCGCAATAATGCCTTGGCTGATGCCGCCTTCGCCCAGCCGCACGCCCGCTTTGGTGCGCAGCAGCACCAGGGGCTTTTCGCCGGGCACGGCGGGCATTTCCACGATGAGCAGGTGGAAAGTGTTGGTGCCCAAATCGATGAGGGCCAGGCGGCGATGGGCGTGCGGTGCGTGCATGAGCGGCGAAGCGTTTGTGGTTTTTTACGGTTGTCATCCTGCGCTTGCGAAGAACCTTGTCAGGCCTGCGCCGGCTAATTACTGCAAATCGTCCAGCAGTGATAAGGTCCTTCGCAAGCGCAGGATGACAGGAGACAAGTTCAGGCTGACGGGAGAATTGATTAGTTAGCGAACCGGCAGAACGTGCCCAGCGGCAGCTTGCGCTGGCCGGCGTCGTGCAAATAAATCTCGCCCAGCTCGCGCACGGCCTTCGGGCCCGGGAAAATGGCCGTGGTCAAATTGTCCAGAATCAACGCCGAAAAGCCCAGCGAATACAAGTTCACCACGAAGAAGTGGTCCTCCGGGTCGAGCAGCTGTTGGCTGAGCTTGAGCATTTCGTTCAGCTCGTCCTCCAGCTGCCACTTCTCGCCGTTGGGGCCGCGGCCGTAGGCGGGCGGGTCGAGGATGAGGCCCTGGTACTTGCTGCCGCGCTTCACTTCGCGCCGCACGTATTTCATGGCGTCTTCCACCAGCCAGCGCACGCCGTCGAGCTGGCTGGCTTCCATGTTGTCGCGGGCCCAGAAGTTGACTTGTTTCACGGAATCAAGGTGCGTGACGTCGGCCCCGGCGGCGCGGGCGGCCAGGGTGGCGGCGCCGGTGTAAGCAAACAGGTTGAGCACCCGCGGCAGCTTGGCGCGGCGCTGGCGCGTCTGGTGGTAGATGAACTGCCAGTTGGGGTCCTGCTCCGGAAACAAGCCCACGTGCTTGAACGACGACAGCCCCAGCCGAAACTTCAGCTTCAGGCCGTCGGGGCGTTCGTAGGCAATTATCCATTGCTCGGGCATGTCGGGCTTGAGGCGCCACTGGCCTTTTTCGGTGCTGCCGGGCGCACGGGCAAAGGCGGCGTCGGCCTTCTCCCATTCTTTCAGCGGCAGGTGCGGGTCCCAGATGGCTTGCGGCTCGGGGCGGGCCAGCACGTACTTGCCAAAACGCTCCAGCTTCTGGAAGTTGCCGCTGTCGATGAGCTCGTAGTCGGGCCAGGGCGAGGTCGTGAGAAAATCGTACATAGAGCGCGCAAAGGTAGGGGCCGTGTCCGGTAGGGCCGTGTCCGGTAGGGCCGTGCCCGGTAGGGGCACTTGGGCGGAGTGGCCCGAGCAAGCTTTTCGGCGGTTAAAATCGTATGAAAGGGTGCGCGTCTCGTTAACCTTCTCACGTTTTGTCCTCTTGCCATGTCGGAAATCACCCGCCTGCTCGACCAAATCCGCCACGCTTTTGACGGGGAACCGTGGTCGGGCCCATCGCTGCTCTCAACCCTTGAAGGCCTGACGGCTGCGCAAGCCGCGCAGCGGCCTCTGGCTTCGGCCCACAGCATATGGGAAATTACGCGCCATGCCGGGGTGTGGGCTGAGGTAGCCCGGCGCCGGTTGGTGGAAGAAAAGCTGGTGCAGGTCAGCGATGCCGAAGACTGGCCGTCGCAGCCCGAAAACCCGACCGAGTCCGATTGGCAAGCAGTGCTTCAAGACCTGCGCAGTACGCACGAGCAGTTGCTGAGTGCTGCATCAAACGTGCCCGACGAGGCCCTTGACCGGCCCATCAATACCG
>DASVTG010000440.1:0-4287 GCA_036387695.1 Hymenobacter sp.
ACAAGGAGATTGAGAAAGGCTACCTGTATTTCGCCATGGCCTTCTCGCTGACGGTGGAAGTGCTCAACCTGCGCCTGCGCAAAAAGAGCAAGAGCAAGCCCGTGCAGCTGCGCGACTCGCAGTACGACTAGTAGCGGAGCAACTGGTAGGCCAGCGCGACAAGCAGCGTGACGGTGAGCAGCGACGCCATCAGGCGTTTGTCGGCGTGGTACCGCGGCCACAAAGCAAGCGCTGCGGCCACGCTCATCAGCAATAACAGCATCACGTACGGAGCGGCGTATGTTTTGCGAAACCCGACTTCGTGCTGTGTCTGGGTTGATTCGAGGGCGACAACGGAGCGCCAGAGCGGCGTGCGCCGAACCAGTAACCGCGTTCCGGCCGGTATTTCAAATTCGGTGACAAATTCGCCCCGGGCAGTTGAGTGTATGTAATACAGCTCCGCGTGTCGACTGCGGCGGCTGCCTGTGTAGTACAGTACCGATTCGGTGTTGTCCACTTGTTCGACACGCGCTGTTGCAAGGAAATAATCCGCCGCCAGGCTGCTTACAAAAAGCAAGGCAAGCACCATAAAGGGCTTTGCTATTCGTTGCGTTAGCGCATATTCAGCGGCATAGCGTATGATGAGGGGCACTGGCAGCGCCGTTTGGGGCCGGGGGCGGCGGGCGGCGCGGCGGCTTTCGTCACGGGCGCGCCCAGTCTGCCTTGTGGGTTGTGCGCTTGGCGCCGGCTGCCTCATCGCGGCGTCATAAGCCTGCCGCCGTGCCGGGTCGCTCAACGTTTCGTAGGCGGCGTTGACCGCCAAATAGCGGGCGTGCGCCGCAGGGTCGGGCGTGCGGTCCGGGTGGGTGAGAAGAACCAAGCGCCGGTAAGCTCGCCGAATGTCTTCGGGTGTGGCCGTCTCGGGCAGTTCCAGCGCCTGGTAATGCGTCATCAACTGTGGCCTTAAGAGTTGCTGTTGGCAGCGGTCAGCTCCACCACGCGGCCGGTTTGGTCGAGCACGCGGCGTTGGGCCAGCTCGTGCAGACGCCGGTTCACCTCGCCCCGGTGCTGGCGGTAGAAACCGTATTCTTCCCGGGTGAAAAAGCCGGTTATCAGCCCCACCAGCGTGTAGCGCAGCTTGGTGTTGCGGCCCAATAATTCCGTCAGCAGGCGCTGCTGGTCGGCGGGGCTGGCTTTGGCCAAGGGAATGTGGTGGTCGGCCACAAAATCGGCCACGGCGGCCAGCAGCAAGTCATTCTGCAGCTTGAGCACCGGGCGAAGCGTGAGGTGCAGAAAGTCGCCAACGGAAGGCGCACTGCCAGCCGCTGCCGGTGCCGCTTCGGTGACAACGGTCGGGCGCAAGGCTACTAGCGCGGCATCTGGTCGGGAAAAGGAGGAGTCAGGATTCATAGTTTCACAACAAATAACGACCGTCCAAGTCTACACCACGCTTAGCTTCACCAGGGCATCCCAGAGCACCACGCCGGCGGCCACGCCTACGTTGAGCGAATGCTTGGTGCCGAACTGCGGGATTTCCACCGCCAAATCGCACAGCGCCAGCACGGCATCGTCTACGCCAAACACTTCGTTGCCGAGCACCAACGCCAACGGTCGGCCGGGCTCGGGCCGAAACTGGGGCAGCGTGACGCTGCCGGTGGTTTGTTCCACCGCCACCACCTGGTAGCCGGCTGCCTTCAAAGCGGCGACGGCCGTTACCGTTTCGGCCGCGTATTGCCAGGCCATCGACTCTTCGCTGCCCAGCGCCGTTTTGGTGATTTCGCGGTGCGGCGGGCGCGGCGTGATGCCGCAAAGCCATATTTTCTCCAGGGCAAAGGCATCGGCGGTGCGGAAGATGGCGCCCACGTTGTGCATGCTCCGCACGTTGTCGAGCACCAAAGCCACCGGGCTTTTGGGCGTACTTTTGAAGTCAGCCACCGCCACCCGGTTTAGCTCGGCCATTGTGAGTTTTCGCATGGGGCAAAAATACTCAGGCACCGTGCCAATTGCCCGTAGGAACGCGCCACGGCGCGTTCGGCGTTGGCGCTAGCCGGGGACGTTTCGTGCCGGCCGCGCGTTTCATTCCAACTAAAGCCGTGCGAAAGTTCGGCTTTGCCCCCACCCATTGAATGCGCCGTGGCGCGTTCCTACAGCTTTTTTGCTTTGTCTGCATCCGCCGCTCCCAAGAAAGAATTCATCATCAAGTCCGTTGGCCCTGACCACATCGCCCCCGGCTCGCCCGTCGACACGCCCTTGATGAAGCAATATTACCTGCTCAAGCAGCAGCACCCGGGCGCGGTGCTGCTGTTCCGGGTGGGCGACTTCTACGAGACGTTTGGCGAGGACGCCGTCACGGCCGCCCGCATCCTCGACATCACGCTCACCAAGCGTGGCGGCGGCACGCCCAATGAAATTCCGCTGGCCGGCTTCCCCCACCACGCCCTCGACAACTACCTGCCCAAGCTGGTGCGCGCCGGCCAGCGCGTGGCCATCTGCGACCAGCTCGAAGACCCCAAACTAGCCAAAGGATTGGTGAAGCGCGGCATTACGGAGCTGGTGACGCCCGGCGTGAGCATGCACGACAACGTGCTGGAACGCCGCGCCAACAACTACCTCGCCGCCATTCACTTCGGCAAGTCGGAAGCCGGCATTTCGTTCCTGGACATCAGCACCGGCGAGTTTCTCGTGGCGCAGGGCACGCTCGATTACCTGGGCAAGCTGCTGCAGAATTTCAGCCCCGCCGAAATCCTGTTTTGCAAAAAAAGCCGCAATGAATTTGAGCAGCACTTCGGCCCTGATTTCTGCACCTACGCGCTGGACGAATGGGTTTTCGGCAACGACTACGCCCACGACACGCTCACGCGCCACTTCAAAACCACTTCGCTCAAAGGCTTTGGCGTCGATACCCTAAAAGAAGGCATTGTGGCCGCTGGCTGCATCCTGCACTACCTCGCCGAGACCAAGCACGCCGAGCTGGGCCACGTGGCCGCGCTGGGCCGGCTGGAGGAGGATAAATACGTGTGGCTCGACCGGTTCACGGTGCGCAAACTGGAGCTGGTGCACGCCCAACACCCCGGCGGCGTCCCCCTCATCGACGTGCTCGACCAAACGCTCACGCCCATGGGCGCCCGACTGCTGCGCAAGTGGATAGTGCTGCCCTTGAAGGAAGTAAGCCAAATTCAGCGCCGGCTCGACACCGTGGCCGCGCTGGTGGCCGACGAGGAATTATTGGCTGACCTCACCCAGCACCTGCGCCAGATAAACGACCTGGAGCGCCTGATTTCCAAAGTGGCCGTGCGCCGCGTGAACCCCCGCGAACTGCTTCAGCTTGCGCGCGCCCTGGAAGCCGTGGCGCCCATGCGCGAGCGGCTGGCCGCCTCCGGCGTCAAAGCCCTCGTGAAGCTGGCCGACCAGCTCAACCCCTGCGCCAACCTGCGCCAGGAAATCTTCGCCAAAATCAAGCCCGATGCGCCGCTGCTCACCAACCAGGGCGGCGTGCTGAACAGCGGCGTGGATAAGGAACTGGATGAGCTGCGCGCCCTGGCTTTTTCGGGCAAGGACTACCTGTTGCAACTGCAGCAGCGCGAGCAGCGCAACACCGGCATTTCTTCGCTGAAAGTGGCTTATAACAAGGTGTTTGGCTACTACCTCGAAGTCACCAACGCCCACAAAGACAAGGTGCCTGCCTCCTGGATTCGCAAGCAAACGCTGGTGAACGCCGAGCGGTACGTGACCGAGGAGCTGAAAACCTACGAGGAAAAAATTCTCAACGCCGAGGAGCTGCTCTTTGTCATCGAGCAGCGGATTTACAGCGAATTGGTGCTGGCGGCGCTCGATTTTGTGCCGCACATCCAGCAGAACGCCCGCGCCATTGGCGTGATGGACTGCCTGGCCAGCTTTGCCCTCACGGCCCGGCAGCAACGCTACGTGCAGCCGGTGGTGAACGATGGCACGGTGCTCGACATCAAAGGCGGCCGCCACCCGGTTATCGAGCGCCAGCTGCCACCCGGCGAAAGCTACATTCCCAACGACATCTGTCTCGACCAGGACGAGCAGCAGATTGTGGTGATAACCGGGCCCAACATGGCGGGCAAGTCGGCGCTGCTGCGGCAGACGGCCCTCATTGTGCTGCTGGCCCAGATTGGCTCCTTCGTGCCCGCTGAAGCCGCTACCGTGGGCATCATCGACAAGATTTTCACCCGCGTGGGCGCTTCCGACAACCTGAGCAAAGGCGAAAGCACGTTCATGGTGGAGATGACCGAGACGGCCTCCATCCTCAACAACCTGTCGGACCGCAGCCTCGTGCTGATG
>DASVTG010000441.1:0-7277 GCA_036387695.1 Hymenobacter sp.
TATTTCCTTGCCTTCGAGCGCGCCCACGTGCTGGTCGACGCCCAGTTGCGTGATGGCGGGGTTGCCGTGCATTTCCAGCGCCACGGTCGGAATTTGCAGCAGCAGGTAGCCGGCCGTCATCACCCCGAACACCATCCAGCCCAGCCGGGGCCGGCGCAGGTAGTAGCCAAAGCACAGGGCCATGGCAATGGGAATGAGCGTGATGCTCAGGTTCTCGACGGCGTTGGTGAGGGCGGTGGGGTTTTCGAGCGGGTGGGCCGAGTTGACGCCGAAAAAGCCGCCGCCGTTCGTGCCCATCTGCTTGATGCCAATCATGGCGGCGGCCGGGCCGCGGCTTACTACCGCCGAGTCGCCCTGCATCGTCACAATCGGCTGCTTGGCCTGAAACGTCATGGGCGTGCCCTGGAAGGCCAGCACCAGCGCCACGGCCAGCGAGAGCGGCAGCAGCACGCGGGTGATGCTCTTGACGAAGTAAGTGTAGAAGTTGCCGAGCTTGTCGTGGGTGCCTTCGCGCAGGGCGTTGAACACCACCACGCAGGCGGCCATGCCGGTGGCGGCCGTCACGAATTGCAGGAACATGATGACCACCAGCTGCGAGAGGTAGGTCAGGCCCGACTCGCCGGAGTAGTGCTGCAGGTTGCAGTTCACCAGAAACGAGACGGCCGTGTTGAAGGCCTGGTCGGGCGTCATGGAGGGGTTGCCGTCGGGGTTGAGCGGCAGGCTGCCCTGGAAGCAGAGCACCGCCATGGCGTACACGAACCAAAGCAGGTTGATGGCCAGCAGGGCCAGCAGGTGCTGCTGCCAGGTCATTTCCCGCTCGGGGTTGATGCCGCTGACCTTGAACAGGCCGCGTTCCAGCGGCCCCATAAAGTCGGACCAGTTGCGGTCGCCGCGGTAAATGGCGGCCAGGTAGCGGCCCAGCGGAATGGCCAGCAGCACCGTGGCCAGAAAAATGCCAAGGATGGCGAGAAGTTCTTGGGTCATGGGAATGAATGAGCAAATAAGCGGCTGAGTGACTGGAGGAAGGAGTGGCCGCACCGGTTGTGCGCTACTCGCTTGCTCGTTCGCTCATTTAAAATTCTTCGGGCCGGAGCAGCACGTAGCAGAGGTAGCCGAACGTGGCCAGGGCCAGCGCAAAAAGGGCAATCATCATGGCACAGAGAGGATTAGATGTGGTCGAAAAAATCCACCGATTTGCGGAAGAGCCAGAAGCCGGCCAGGCCGAGGCCGGTGAGGAGGGGAATCATGAGGGCGGGAGCCATAAAAAAAGCTGGTTGTAAGACGTTATCAGACCCGGCACAACCAACCGCGGACCCAATTCAAACTTGCCCGCACTTTAGCAATTCAAGTATCAGATTGTCAGCGCTAAAATATTTGCAAAGTCTTCCGCTTACGGGTTGCGTCGCGCCGCCTACCCTACCATTATGGTAGGGTGGTTTCCATAATGGCAGGGTGGGCCGCTGAGGGAAAGTGCTGCCACACGGCGGCAGGCAGCTTTTGCACGCGTTGGCACACGCTTGGCCATTTCACGGCTTTTCGCCCTGCCCATGCCCGACTTGCTTGCTGAAATCACCAACGCGGCCCGCGCCTACTACGCCCAAGCCACTGCCGTGCCACTCACCGCCGCCGACTTCCACGCTTGGCTCGACGAGCTGCCCCCAACCCGGCGGGCCGAAGCGGTGGCCTGCGGCCCGGCCGCCAGCCGGGCCGCGCCGGATTTCTTACGCTACGGCCTGGAGTGGCGCGGCCTGGGAATGCGCGAGTTCATGGCGCACCGGCTGTCCTTCGCCGCCTTCGAGCTGTGGACACGGCACGGCGACTTTGAGAAGGTGTGAGTGTTGAGTTTCAGTTCTATCAACTCAACACTCATAACTCAACACTCACAACTTCTCAAAGTCCGTATTCCTGGATTTTGCGGTACAGGGTAGTCAGGCCGATGCCGAGCTGGCGGGCGGCCTCGGTTTTGTTGCCGGCGGTTTCGAGCAGGATGCGCTGGATGTGGTCTTTTTCCAGGCGGCGCAGGCTCCGTTCGCCGTCGGGGGCGCTGGCCGGGGGGCCGGCCACCGAAAACAGTTGCAGCTCAAACGGCAGGCCGTCCACGGTCAGGGGCTGGTCGGGCGGGGTGAGGATGGAAGCGCGCTCCAGCACGTTTTTCAGCTCGCGCACATTGCCGGGCCAGGGATAGTGCTGCAACACGCGCAGGGCCTCGTCGGTCACGGCCAGGGGACGCTTGCGCAGCTTGGCCGAAAACTGCAGCAGGAAGCTTTCCACCAGCGCCGGAATGTCGGCGCGGCGGGCATTTAGCGCGGGCACGGCCACCACCACCACCGAGAGGCGGTAGTACAAATCGGGCCGGAAATGCCCTTGTTCGGCTTCCAGGCGCAGGTTGCGGTTGGTGGCGGCCACTAGGCGCACGTTCACGCGGGTGGGCTTGGTGTCGCCGGTTTTGATGAACTCCTGGCCCTCCAGCACCCGCAGCAGCTTGGCTTGCAGGCCCAGCTCCAACTCCCCAATCTCGTCCAGAAACAAGGTGCCGCCGTTGGCTTCCTCAATCAGGCCTTTCTTGTCGCCCTGCGCCCCGGTAAACGCCCCTTTGCGGTAGCCAAACAGCTCGGATTCGAGCAGCTCCTTGGAAAAGGCGCTGCAATTGACCGCCACGAACGGCCGGCTCCGGCGCGGGCTGGCCTGGTGAATGGCCTGAGCAAACAGCTCCTTGCCGCTGCCCGTGGGGCCTTCCAGCAGCACCGTGGCGTCGGTCGGGGCCACCTGCTCGGCCACCAGTTTGGCTTGCATCAGCGCGGGCGACGTGCCCAGCATGGAGGCAAAGCTGTGCTGCAAGCCCACGCGCTTCTCCAGGTCCGCGACGCGGCGCTGCAGCCGGGCCTTTTCGGCCGCCCGCGCCACCACCACCACCAGCTGGTCGTCGGAATCGCCCTTGGTGAGGTAGTCGAACGCGCCGAGCTTCATGGCCTGCACGCCGTCGGGCACGGTGCCATAGGCAGTGAGCAGGATGACTTCGGCCAGCGGCGCGGCGGCGCGGTAGCGGGGCAGCAGGTCCACGCCGTGGCCGTCGGGCAGCTTCACGTCGGAGAGCACCACCAGCACCTCGTCGCTGTGCTCGCGCAGCAGCTCGAAACCGCGGCGGGCGTCGGGGGCTTGCAGCACGGCGTAGCCTTCCAGCTCCAGCACGCGGGCCAGGAGCCGGCGCAAATCGGCTTCGTCATCAACGATTAAAACAGTATTGGCGGGCATGAAAAGCAGCAACGAATGAAAATGTGCCGCAAAGAACAGGCATTCGCGGCCGGAATCACCACGTTCCACGCCTGGCGGCGCTTTCAGCTCAGGTGTGGTTTAGTGGCCCGGCACAGGGAAAGGTCACGCCCGCCTGCGCGGCATCGGGCGGCAGCACTTCCGCTGGCCCCACGCCAAACGCCGGCCTTGGCTGGGTTATTCGGCGCGCCGCAGCTCCTGGGCCGGGCCGATGAGGGGAAGTAGCCCGACACGAATTTTAGCGGCGCGAAAGCAAGCAGCAGGAGGCGGTTGATGACGGCAAGGCGGGCTAAAACCCAAGCCTTGCCGAACATCTACTTTGAAACCGGCAGCAAGCCCGCCCAGCCAAGAAAGTCATCGCCCACCCGGTCCCAGTAAAAATCATCGTAGTCTATTCGCTCGTTTTTGAAGCCGAAAAAATTGTGCTCACGGCCGGGATAGGCTCGAAAAGTAAAGTTGGTTTTGTGCAGCCGGATGCACTCCAGTCGCAGGTAGTCGTCGCCCGCCACGCCCCAGTCGCGGGTGCCGTACCCCACAAACACCGGCACCTTGGCACGCAGCAGCACGGGCAGCAAGGCGGCCCCGAAGCCAAACATGTTGCGCGGGTCGTCGCCCACGCAGTCGGCCACGGCGGGGTGAGCCACCGCGGTTTGCCAGCGCTGAAAAGTAGCCGATGCAGCCACCGAGTCCTCCGCTTGTCGGCTCTGGGCCAGTATGGACATGAGCTGACCCAGCGGGTTGCCGCTCAAGTACACGGCGTGGCTAACCAGGCCCGGCACGGCGGCCAAGTGCGCCACTATCGTGCTCCCCTGCGAATGACCCGCCGCCACCACGTGCGAGTTGTCTACCCAGGGCTGCTTTTTGAAGTAGCGCAGCACGGCCACGTCGCGCCGCACAAAGTAGTCGAGGTAGTTGCGGGCGCAGTAATACGGCGGCGGGGCGGTTTGGCGGAACATCTGATTGGGGTCGCGGCCCTCCACGTCGGCCGTGAGTGGAATGCCGGGCTTGCTCAAAATGACCAAGTGGCAGCTTTTAAGCACCGCTTTGGGGTGAAAGGGGAACACCGGAAAGGCGCCCCGCTTGTCGTACAGCATCAAGGGCGTGGGCAAGGAGCCCTGCACCCAGAAAAGCAGGGGCTTCCGTTGCTTCTCCTCGCCGGGCTGCGAGAGCACCAGCACGTCCACGCTGTCGCGCCCGTACATCACCACCAAATGCCGGTAGCCAAACTCCTCCGGTGTGCGCGGGCGGGGTGTGGTTTGAGCCACAACCGGCCCCGCCAGCATGGCCAGCAGCAGGAACATCAACCCTAAACTTCTCATCAAACTGGTCGGCTAGTAACGCGCCCCAACGGCGTTGCGGGGCAGCGCAAGGACTTTACAGGTTGCTGGGGAGTTGCACCAAACGCAGGTAGTCGCCCAACCCCGACGGTTTTTGAAACACGTGGATGAAGAGGATGGATTCCTCGCCGCGGCTGCGCCAGATTTCGGCGTAAAAGCCTTCCACCGCATACAGCGTCAGGTCGAAGCTGTCTTCTTCCCGCACGGCCAAGCGGGTGCCGTGCCGGGCGAGGTGCTCGGCCTGGAGGCGCTGGTGCAGGGCTTTGAAGTCGGTGAGGGTCATGCGTGGAAAATGGGGGCGAAACGGGACGTGAAGCGCGGGCAGGTTGTCAGTTTTTCTCGTTAGGTTGCACAAAATACACCCCTAAACTGCTTGTCTCCGTATGGGCCTCTTCGACTTTATTCGCAACGAGCTGATTGAGATTATCGACTGGGTTGATAACTCAACGGATACCGTCATCTGGAAATTTCCGGACAGCGAGAACAATCTCAAAAACGGGGCCCAGCTCACCGTGCGCGAGTCGCAGGTGGCCATTCTGATGGACCAGGGCCGCATTGCCGACGTGTACCGGCCCGGCCTGCACGAGTTGACCACGGCCAACATGCCGGTGCTCACCACCCTGCGCGGCTGGAAATACGGGTTCGACTCGCCGTTCAACGTGGACGTCTACTTCGTGTCGACTAAGCAGTTCACCAACCTGAAGTGGGGCACGCCCAACCCGGTCATCCTGCGCGACCCCGAGTTCAAGCAGGTGCGGGTGCGGGCCTTTGGCACCTTCGCCCTGCGCGTGACCGAGGCCACCAAGTTCCTGACCGAATTTGCGGGCACCAACTCGCTGGTGCGCATCACGGACGTGGAAGGGCAGCTGCGGTCGGCCATCGTCAACAAGTTTTCCGACACCCTGGCCGAGGCCAACGTGTCGGTGCTCGACCTGGCCCGCAACTACCAGGAGCTGGGCGAGCGGCTCCGGCCGCTGCTGCAGGACGATTTCGGCGCGTATGGCCTGGAGCTGACGCGCTTCTACCTCGAAAACGCCAGCTTGCCGGCCGAAGTAGAGGCCTTCCTGGATAAGACCTCCCAGATGAACATGGCCGGCGACATGGCCCGCTTCCAGCAGTTTCAGGCCGGCTTGGCGGTGGAAAAAGCGGCCGACCAGGAAGGCGGCATTGGCGGAGCGGCCGTGCTGCTCGGTGGCCTGGGCAACATGCTGGGCAACGCCACCGCGCCCGCCGCCCAAGCCGCGGCAAGCCCAACACCCGCCGGCACCGACCGGGAACAGGTGATGCAGCTGCTGCGCGACCTCGGCCAACTGAAGGCCGACGGCATACTGACCGCCGAGGAATTCGACGCGAAGAAAGCAGAGCTGCTGGCCCGGCTGTAGGGTTTCGTGGGCCTTTATCTTTATGAAGCATACCACAACGTCATGCTGAGCGCAGTCGAAGCATCTCGCCCGCAGTAAGTAATCCAATCGAATGGTTTACTACCCCACGCGAGATGCTTCGACTGCGCGGACGCCAGATGAGCATGACGGCCTTTTTTAGGCTACGTTTTCAACCCCAAACACCTCCCCGCCCCTCATGGACCCGGCCACCGAAGCGACCCTGCGCCAGCTGCGTGAAAACGACTTGCTGCGCGCGCCCTGCCCCGGTTGCGGCTCGCAAATGGCGTTTCAGGCCGATACCCAAAAGATGGGGTGCGGGCACTGTGGAGCCACCCAGGACTTAATTTTCAGCCGCGAGAGGTTGGTTGAAAACCGGCTTGATGGCCTGCTCGTCAACAACGAGTTGAACCCGGCCGTGCTGGTGGAGCAGCAGCTTTTCAGCTGCCCCAGCTGCGGCGCCCGCACGCGCATTGCCGCCGACCAGCCCACCCTGAGCTGCGGCTTCTGCGGCAGCCGCGCCATCAACCCCGACGCCCAGCGCACCCGGCTCATTGAGCCCGCCGGCGTGCTGCCTTTCCGCCTGAACCGGGCGGCCGCCACCCAGCAGTTTCGCAGTTGGATAGGCACCAGCTGGCTGGCGCCCAACGACCTGGCCAAGGACGCCAACCTCAGCAACCTGCACGGCATCTACCTGCCTTTTTGGACCTTTGACGCGCAGGCACACTCGGACTGGAACGGCGAGCGGGGCGACTATTACTACGTGACCGTGAGCAGCACCGACAGCAAGGGCCGGCGCATCACCCGCCAGGAACGGCGCACGCGCTGGACATTTCAAAGCGGTACCCACGACTTTTTTTACGACGATGTGCTGACCCTGGCTTCGCGCAGCCTCACCCATCAGCAGCAACATGTGGACGAGGTGCTCAACTACGACCTCACGGCCGTGGTCGACTACGACCCGCGTGTGCTGCTGGGCTGGGAGGCCGAAGTGTACGCCATCGACCTGGCCGAGGGGCTGGAGCAGGCCCGCACCACCGTGTTTGCCCGAGAAGAAGCCGCCTGCTCCGAGCTGCTGGGCGGCGACACCCACCGCGACCTAACAGTGGCCTCCACGCTCACCAACGAATCATTTAAGCACTTGCTGCTGCCACTGTGGCTGTGCGCCTACACCTACCGCGGCAAGCTCTACCACTTCCTCGTGAACGGGCAAACGGGCCGAGTGAGCGGCTCTCGGCCTCTCTCCTTTTGGAAGGTGTTGTTACTGGTATTGCTTGGGTTGCTGCTGGCC
>DASVTG010000442.1:0-4571 GCA_036387695.1 Hymenobacter sp.
GACCACGCCGCCCCCAACTCTCCATAACGGAAGCTTCGCAGCCCGGCCGTGACTTCGGCCTGTCCTTTTTCAAGCAGGGGCGTGCTGGGCGTTGTGGGCACGTACACGGCCACGCAGCTGCTGAACAACGCAGTGCCGGCCAACAATTGAACAATGATTAGCGGTTTTTCCATTGAAGACCTGGCTTGAATAGTGACCTGACACCAAAGGAGGCACCCCGAACCAGTAGCCACCAAATTAATTCGCTATTTCCAGGACTTTACAAACACCCGATATCCAGGACAACACTGCATAAAACAGGGCCTGGCAGTGAGCTGAGCGCGAGAAGGGACAGTAAAAAAGAATTTTTACAAAAACACATTCAGAACAAGGGTTGCTTTCAATAGCCTCTGCCTCACTCAGTCCACAAAATCCTTGCCGTCCAGATTCACCACAATGCCTACCTGAAACACCGAATTCGCGGCTTTGAGGTACTTGTTGTTGCGGAAGCCGAAAATCTGGCCGCTTAGCAACTGCAATTGCACCGGGCCGGCAATCTGGGTGCGGGTAAAGGTGATGGGCTCGAAAAAGACGTTGTTTTCGCCGGGGGCAGCCACGCCGTCGATGCGGAAGTTGTTGAGCTGCATGTAGCTCAGGCGCAACGCCGCACCGTAGGTGAAAGGGAATTCGTGCTTGAACAGTGTAAAGCTGTCGCGCTTTTTGCGGGCGTAGTTCACCTGGGCAAACATTTTGGACAGGCTGCCGTCGAGGGTGCGGGTCGTTACCTGCTCGCTGTTGCGCTCGGTGCGCTCGGTGTGGCCGCCGCCGCCGCCCACGTACACCTCCAGCACGCGGCTGTCGGGCAGTTTGGTGAAGTAGCCCAAGCTGGCCTCGCCAAAATCAATGTCTTCGGTGCGCTTGGCCTTTTTGCGGTGCATGGACGAGAACGTGCCCGCGGCTCCCAGGTGATTGGTGATGCCGTAGGCCCCTTGCAACGCTGCATTCCCCTGAAGGTTGGTGCTGACGCTGCCGTAAAACTCGCCTTGGTGCGTGAGCAGCGGGGCGTGCGGGGGTGGCGGAAAATACAGCGAGGAGCAACCGGTAAGGCCTGTAACGGCCAGTGAAAAGGCAAAACGCAGCAAATGCTTCATATAATATTGGATGCGGGAACAGACGCCAAACAACGTCTGATACGGCAATTTCGTGTTTCTGCCGGACTTTTCAGTCCTTTTGCCTGGCTGCCTCACCCGCGCGGCAAGCCGGACCGTATGCAAAGGCACTTCTCACCTTCTGGTTCGCTCATGCCCGCTACTGCTTTCGACGCTATCATCATCGGTTCTGGTCAGGCCGGCAACCCGTTGGCTACGGCCCTGGCCGGCGCGGGCCGCAAAGTGGCGCTCATCGAGGAAAACCGACTGGGCGGCTCCTGCATCAACTACGGCTGCTCGCCCACCAAAACCCTCATGGCCACGGCCGACCGCCTGCACCAATTGCGCACGGCCGCCGCAGTGGCCGCACCCGAAACGGCTGACGCGGCGAACCTGCGCGTGGACCTGGCCGCGGCCGTGGCCCGCAAGGACCGGGTGGTTGCCGCCATGCGCGACGGCGTGCGGGCCAACCTCACCAAAAAGCAGCCCAACATCACCTTGCTCGAAGGCCACGCAGCCTTCACCGGCCCGCGCAGCCTGCACGTAGACTTGGCCACGGGCCGCACGCAGGACCTCACGGCCCCACTTATTTTCATCAATACGGGCACGCGGGCCGCCGTGCCCGACGTGGACGGCCTAGCCGAAGTGGGCTACCTCACGACCACCAATCTACTCGATTTAAAAGAGCTGCCCGAGCACCTGCTCATCCTGGGAGGCGGGTACATCGGCCTGGAATTTAGCCAGATGTTTCGGCGCTTCGGCAGCCGCGTCACCATCGTGGAATCGGGGCCGCAGCTGCTGGAGCGCGAGGACGACGACGTGTGCCGGGGCTTGATGGACGCCCTCGGCAACGAGGGCGTAGAGTTTGTGATGGACGCCCGGGCTCACAGCGTGAGCCGCAGCCCCAGCGGCAGCATCACGCTCTCGGTGCACACGAGCGCCGGCGAGAGGCGCCTGCGCGGCTCGCACTTGCTGGTAGCCACCGGCCGCCGCCCCAATTCCGACAAGCTGGGCCTGGGTTTCGCCGGCATCAAAACCGACGAGAAAGGCTACATTCTGGTTAATAACAACCTACAAACCAACGTACGGGGCGTGTACGCGCTGGGCGACATTCACCCCGGCCCGCAGTTCACACACCTCTCCTACGACGACTACCGCGTGGTGCGCGATGCCCTGCTGCACGGCCGCAAACGCTCGGCCCGCCAGCGCCCCCTCCCCTACTGCGTGTTCACCGACCCGCCCATGGCCCGCATTGGCCTGAGCGAAGGCCAGGCCCAGGAAGATAAAATACCGTACCGCGTGGCCACCATGCCCATTCGCACCATCGGCCGGGCCCAGCACACCAGCCAGTCGCTGGGCTTCTGGAAAGTGCTGGTGGGCAAGGACGACCGGCTGCTGGGCGTCACCCTGCTCGGCCCCGAAGCCGGCGAAATCATGGCCATCATCGAGGTAGCCATGGCCGGTCGGCTGAAATATCAGCAGCTGCAAGACATGGTTTTTGCTCACCCCACCTGGGCCGAGGGGCTGAATAACGTGTTTCGGGATTTGAAAGCTGGTGGGAAGTAGCTTTTTACCCACGCAGCCGCTGGAAGCTGCTCTTTCGGAGTTACACTCCGAAAGCAACCCTGTTGCGGAGTTTTACTCCGCCCGCTTGGCGCTTATGGTTTTGCGATTGGGGACTGCAAGTCCCCGGCAGGCGAGCTTCCGGAGTACAACTCCGAAAGAGCCACCAGTGACTATAACTACTTCGATGCAATAGCTACGGTTGTTACCCGTGGATTTCAAAAATATGATTTGCATGAAACCATATTTCTCCGTTATTGTCAAGACGAGGAAATATAATGGAGTCATTGGTGATTATTCCTTCAAATAAATCCCCTTGTCTATTCACTATTTCCACCCACATTCTTTCGACATCCTTTTCCTTATCCATAAACTTTAATTTTACTAAGTCGCCAACTACTAAGTCATTTTTTTCAGCCAAGGTTGGTAACGGATTGATGTAATTGATGCTACCTGCTGATTCGGCAATATCAATTAGTTGGAAATTATTCTTCGATAACGTAGGTAATCTGTCGTCGAATGTTATTGGCCTGTATTGCTGAATGTGATGCTGTCTAGTGGATAGCCGTTTCTTTTCCTCCTGTTTTTTCCGGAAACTATCTATCCAAATGCCGATTGCAATGACAGATATTGAAAATATGCTGCCGACAATATTAGCTATTAAACTTCTGTCCATGAGTTTAAAATTGTGCGTATTAGCAATTTTCATCAGTAAAGAATTAATTCACAAATTTTAACCAAAACCCCCGCGCCAGCCAAAGCCAACGCGGGGGTTTCTATTGTTGGGTAGGCCGCAGCCAAGCTACTACATGTTGTTCACAATTTCCTGGGCGAATTCGCTTGTTTTCAAGAGCGTGGCGCCTTCCATCTGACGTTCGAAGTCGTAGGTCACGCGCTTGCTGGCGATGGCGGCTTCGAGGCCTTTGTTGATGAGGGCGGCGGCTTCTTTCCAGCCCAGGTGCTCCAGCATCATCACGCCGGATAGGATAACCGAACCGGGGTTCACCTTGTCCTGGTTGGCGTACTTGGGCGCCGTGCCGTGGGTAGCTTCGAAAATGGCGTGGCCGGTGAGGTAGTTGATGTTGGCACCCGGCGCGATGCCGATGCCGCCCACAATGGCCGCCAGGGCGTCGGAGATGTAGTCGCCGTTCAGGTTCAGCGTAGCCACCACCGAGTAGTCGGCGGGGCGCAACAAAATCTGCTGTAGGAAGGCATCGGCAATGCTGTCCTTGATGATGAGTTTGCCCTGCTCCTGCGCCTGCTTCTGCAGGGCGTCGGCCACGGCCACGCCTTGCTTGGCCACGATTTTGTCGTACTGCGCCCAGGTAAACACCTTGCTGCCAAATTCCTTCTCGGCCAGCTCGTAACCCCAGGTTTTGAAGGCCCCTTCGGTGAACTTCATGATGTTGCCCTTGTGCACGATGGTCACCGACGGCTTCTTGTGCAGCAGCGCGTAGTTGATGGCGGCGCGCACCAGCCGCTCGGTGCCTTCCTTGCTCACCGGCTTGATGCCGAACGAAGACGACTCGGGGAAGCGAATTTTCTTCACGCCCATCTCGTCCTGCAGGAATTCCAGCATTTTCTGGGCCTGGGGCGTGCCGTTCATGTACTCGATGCCGGCGTAGATGTCCTCCGTGTTTTCGCGGAATATGACCATGTCGGTCAGTTCCGGGTGGCGCACCGGCGAAGGCACGCCGTCGTAGTAGCGCACGGGGCGCACGCAGGCGTACAGGTCCAGTTCCTGGCGCAGGGCCACGTTCAGCGAGCGGATGCCGCCGCCCACGGGCGTGGTCAGCGGGCCTTTGATGCCCACGAGGTATTCGCGGAAAGCGTCGAGGGTTTCGTTGGGCAACCAGTTGCCGGTCTGCTTGTATGATTTCT
>DASVTG010000443.1:0-5377 GCA_036387695.1 Hymenobacter sp.
AGGCCCTGGGCTACCGAGCCGATACTTTGGCGGTGCCCACTACGGGCGCTCCGTATTTGCGGGTGGCGTTGCGCGCCGGCCAGGAACTTGGCGAAGTGACCGTGACGGCCCGGGGACCTGCTTATTCGGCCCTTACACCCGCCAACGTGCAGGTGATTTCGGCCCGCGACCTAACCAAGTCGGCCTGCTGCAACCTGGCCGAAAGCTTTGAAACCAATGCCTCGGTTGAGGTAACGACTTCGGACGCGGTATCCGGCGCCAAGCAGATTCAGCTGCTCGGGCTTGACGGCAGCTACTCCTTGCTCACCGTGGACAACCAGCCGGCCCTGCGAGGACTGGCCGCGCCCTACCGCTTGGGCTACCTGGCCGGCCCCTGGATTGAGAACATTGAAATCATCAAAGGCACCGGCTCGGTGGTGAACGGCTACGAGGCCATTTCCGGGCAGGTGAACGTGAAGCTGAAGGAGCCGGAAAAGACCGACCAATTACTGTTCAACATTTACGGCAACGACCTCGGCAAATTCGACATCAACCTCAACACTTCGGCGCGCATCAGCCCCAAATGGAGCACCGTGTTGCTGCTGCACACTGACCACCTGGGCCGGCGCGTAGACCGCAACAAGGACGGCTTTCTGGACCTGCCCCTGGCCACGCAGTTCAACGCGTTCAACAAGTGGAAATACTTGTCGGGCACGGGCTTGGTCAGCGAAGTGGGCATCGGGGCCCTGCGTGAAACCCGCCAGGGCGGCCAACTGGGGTTCCAGGACACGGGCGATGCCGCTTACTTTGAGCGCTACGGCACCACCCAGGCCACGACGCGCTACACGGGCTACGCCAAAACCTCGTACACCTGGCCCTCCCGGCCATTCCAAAGCCTGGGCCTGCTGCTCAGCGGCACCGACCACGACTTTACGTCGGCGTACAGTCCCGCTGCCTCTACGGCCACGCGAGTAGGCCCGCGCACGTATGACGGCACCCAGCGGACCGGCTTGGGCACCTTGCTATTCCAAAGCGTGCTGGGTAATACTTCCCACGTATACCGCGCCGGCCTGAGCTTCATGTACGACGACTACCAAGAAGTTTTCCGGGACGGTTACCGCTATCAGACAGAAACTTCGGCCGATGCTTATGCCCGCGAGCACCGCAACCGCCGCGAGCTGGTGCCCGGCGCCTTTGCCGAGTATACTTACCAGAACAGCCGCAACTTCACCGCCGTGGTGGGCCTGCGTGCCGACCGCCACAACCTGTACGGCTGGCAGGTGACGCCTCGCCTGAACGTGAAATACGACGCGGCCAAAAACACGGTGCTGCGCGCCGCCGCCGGGCGAGGCTTTCGCGTAGCCAATCCCATTGCCGACAACGCGGCTTTATTAGCCAGCGCACGCCAGTTTGTCGTCAGCTCCAATTTAAGTCCGGAGCGGGCTTGGAACATAGGCGGCAGCGCCACGCAATATTTCACGGCCCTGGGCCGGCCGGCTACGTTTGTGGTTGACTACTACCACACCGAGTTTGACAACCAGGTGGTGGCGGACATGTACACGGCGCCGCGCATCGTCTACATCGACAACTTAGGCCCGGGTGGCCGGTCTTTCGCTGGCAGCCTGCAGGCCGAATTACAAGTGGAGCCCGCCAAAGGGCTGCAGGTGAAGGGTGCCTATAAGTACCTGGACGTGCGCACCACCTACGATGGCGTGCTCCTGCCCAAGCCTCTGACACCAGCTCACCGCGCCTTCCTGAACTTGGGCTACGCCAGCGCCTTCGACAAGTGGCGCGGCGACTTCACGGTGCAGTGGTTTGGGCAGCGGCCTTTGGCCCACATCGCCAGCACGCACGGCCACGGCTCGGGCCAGGAATACACGCCGGAAACCGCGCCGCGCTACGGGCTGTTGAATGCCCAAGTCACCCGCGCGTTCAAGCGCCTGGAAGTGTACGCGGGCGTTGAGAACCTGACCAACTATCGCCAGAAGAACCCCATCGAAGGAGCCGCTGACCCATTCGGGCCAAATTTCGACGCCGCCATGGTGTGGGGACCGGTGTACGGCCGGCTGACCTACGCGGGCCTGCGCTTCCGCATTGAATAGCGCTTACCCAGACTTTTTCCGGCCGCAAATTTGTTGTAGTCGTATCCACCAGCTTGTTTTTAACCCTTCGCCATGAAATTCCTCCTCGCCCTGCCGCTGTTCGCCTTGCTCGGCTATTCGACCAGCGCTCAGGCCCAAACGGCACCTGCTGCTGCCACCCAAACCAAAACCACCGGCGCCGCCACGGCCCAGTTCAAGACCTCGGCCGTGTGCGATATGTGCAAGGCCCGCATCGAAAAGAGCCTGGCTTATGAAAAAGGCGTGCAAAGTGCTGTTCTCGATGTGCCAAGCAAAGTCCTGACCGTGACGTATCGCGCCGACAAAACCAGCCCGGAAGCCCTGCGCACGGCCGTGCAAAAAACCGGTTACGACGCCGACGAAGTAACTGCCGATGCGCGCGCCTACAGCCGCCTGCCCGACTGCTGCAAGAAGACTAATCCGGTGCATTAATCTGAACCACGGATTCATGCGGATTAAGCGGATTGCACGGATTTTGTGGACGATTCTACCTCCTTTAGATGCCAGAAAGGCCACTCGTTGAGTGGCCTTTCTTATTTTAAGAAATGTCTGGTACTACCACTAGCGCCATTCACAAAATCCGTGCAATCCGCTTAATCCGCATGAATCCGTGGTTCAGATTTTAGTCTGCCACAGGCGCCACCACGGCAGGTAGGGCTGGTCGTGGTGTTCGTAGTGATAGCCGAAGAAGTAGCAGCTCACGAAAGCCCACAAGTGGTGCCGGAACTGGCTGCGCGACTTGTGCAGGTTGTCCAGGGCATGCTCGCCGCGGTGCGGCAGGTAGGTGCCAAAAAAGAAAAGCTGAAACGTGGCCAGCACGGCAGGCACCATCCAGAAGGCAATAACGTTGGCCTGCGGGAAATAAAGCTTCAACGCGTTGTAAGTCACGGCCATAAGCAACACCTGCCACCAGGTCACGTAGTTCCAGGCAAACCGCAGGAACCAGGGCAAGAAGCCAGGGTGGCGGCCGTCGTGAAAGTCCGGGTCGTCGGCGGTGCCTACGTGCCGGTGATGCGCGTGGTGCTTGGGCAGCTGGCCCGGAAACCAATTGTAGGCAAACAAACCCGCCGCAATCGTCCCAATCATGTTGTTGACGCGCTTGTTGGCACTCACCAACCCGTGCATGGCATCGTGCGCAGTGATGAAGAGGCCCGTGTATAGATGGGTTTGGAGCAGGAGCAGCAAGTACGGGGCCGGGCTGCGCCAGTTCGGCTCGTAAAACGCCAGCAGGAAAGCCAGCAAGCCGGCCCAACACGCAAACACGGCCCCCGCCACCACGACGCCTTTCAGCCCCAGCGGCGCGGGCGCCACGCGGCGGGCAGCTTCAACAACAGGCTTGGGCGGGGCAGTGGTAGGCAAGTCGATTGTTTGCATGGCATTGCGTAAAAGCTCGTTTTATAAGCCCAGCAACCGGTCGCGCACCTGCTCCATCAGCCACATGGGGGTGCTGGTGGCGCCGCAGATGCCCACCGACTGGCCCGGCCGAAACCACGTTGGGTCAATTTCGCCCACGTTGGAGATGAAGTGCGTCTGGGGGTTGGTTTCCAGGCACACTTGGTAAAGCACCTTGCCGTTGGAGCTTTTGGTACCCGACACGAACACAATCTGGTCGAACTGAGCGGCAAAGCGGCGCAAGTCCTTGTCTCGGTTGCTCACCTGCCGGCAGATGGTGTCGTTGGCATTCACCTGGTAGCCGCGTCCTTCCAGCTGGTTTTTGATGTTGTAAAAGCTGTTGGTGCTTTTGGTGGTCTGGCTGTAGAGGGTGATGTTTTCGGGCAATTCGTGGCTCAGCAGCTCGTTAAGATTCTCAAACACCACGGCGTTGCCGCTGGTCTGGCCCAGCAGCCCGAGTACTTCGGCGTGGCCGTGCTTGCCGTAGATAAAAATTTTTTCCTGCTTGTCGTAGCTGGTTTTGATGCGGTTTTGCAGTTTGAGCACCACCGGGCAACTGGCGTCAATCAGCGTCAGGTTGTTTTCCATGGCCATTTGGTAGGTGGCCGGGGGCTCGCCGTGGGCGCGGATGAGCACGGCTTCGTTGCGAAGCTCGGCCAGCTGCTCGTGGCAAATGATGCGCAAGCCGCGGGCTTCCAGGCGCTGCACTTCTTCGTCGTTGTGCACGATATCGCCCAGGCAGTACAGGTACCCTTGCTCGTCGAGTAAGTCCTCGGCCATTTGGATGGCGTAAATCACGCCGAAGCAAAAGCCTGAGTTGGGGTCAATTCGGACGCTGAGCGACTGTTGAGGCATAGGCCAAGGTAACCAGCAACCCGGCCGCAAGGTTGCGAAATCCAGACCGGCCTCCCGAAAATACGTCAGTTGCACTTAATTCAGTTTCCCAAATACCTTCTTTCCTTCGAAATCTTTGATTACCTGCTCCTCCACGGGGCTGTCGCGGATAACGGCATTGTCGCGCCAAAACTCCGGGTGATAGCAGCGCTTTTTGATTTTAGCTAAATCAACCACTTCCTGGCGGGTGTCCCGGTATTTCTGGCCCGGCGTGGGCGGACCGTACTCGTGCACAAAGAAATAGGAAGAAGTAATGGACTCGTGCGGCAGTCACCGCTTGAGTACTTGCTACGCGGGTCAACGAATCGTTCTGGGCCGTGTAATCGGTCACGATGCGCAAGGCATACCCCGTAATTTCTACAGCCGGACTGTTCGAAGTCAACATGCCTTTGGCGGGCATATCCTTCTCAATGCGATAGAGGGCAGCGTTTTGCGCATCGATGTAGAGGGTGCCGCTAACTGCCTGAGCTTCGGTTGAGCGCGGCTTGTAATCAATTACGGCCACTTCCCGGCCTGGGCTGCGCTGCGTGTGGCGCAACACAAAGCTGAACCGCTCCACGGCGTTAGGGCTCAGAGGGATGCCGGATTTTATGGCGCCTCCTGCTGGAGATAAAAACCGCGGAAGCAACCGCGTGTAGATGGAGAAGTTGTTCACCGCCATTGCACCCGGCGTGAGAGCATACCGGGCCTCGCCCAGCACCCAGCTGGGCATGTTGCGCGGCGTAATCTTGAGGTCGTAAAACGCATCAAATATTTCCCGGTAGCGTCCGTCTTCACTGGTTTTCTGACGGTAGAACCCCCGCCCGTACTGCACGTCGGCTTCGTGGCGCAGCAGTTTGGCGTAGCAGCGGCGCACCAGTTCTTCGGCTTCCCCGTTGGCCCGCACGGTCACCTCTGGCAGTTGCACGGCGCTGGCGCGCAGCACCACCGGTGCGGGCAGGGCCCCGGGTTGGGCGACCGAAATAACCTCCCGCAGATATCCAATGCTGAGC
>DASVTG010000444.1:0-4668 GCA_036387695.1 Hymenobacter sp.
CATATGGGCTGGTTTCGAATTGCCACGGATCAGCATTGGCCTGATAAACCTGCTCAAAGTAAGTGGGCGGCAGCGTGTTCGGTTGGTTCTGATTCATAGGTAGTCGGGACACTAAGAAGCTAGCTAACTAGGATGGGTTTGTCATTCCGAGCAGGGCGGGGAATCTGAGTCAACGATACTGCCATGCCACCCAGATTCCCCGTCCTGCTCGGACTGACAGGTAACAGTGTGGTTTGCTGGCGGCTGACTGCTCAGGAGCTAGGGAACTGTCCAGGTACACGTCGCAGGCTCCCCCAAACCGCAGGCTGCAGCCCGCGTTACATCCTGGCTTCCAGGTACACTTCGTAGGGCTTTGCAAAATGCGCCAGCATTTGCGGGGAAAGCTGAAAACCGGCCGGGTCATCATCAATAACTCCGTTGATTTGGGAGCGGTGCGCGGCAATAGCTTGTTGCTTCTGCGCCAGCACCGAGCTGATATCCAGGCGCCAACCCGTTGCTTCATCCGCCCGCGGCAGATCGGCGGGCGTGGCCCGTTCCCAGCCCCACACCAAGTATTCGAGCACGCGGGGCGGGGAAGCCAGGCTCGCCAAGGCCACGTGCACGAGCTGGCTGGTGGCGCGGTGGTCGGGGTGCGGGTCGCGGCGCCACGGCACGACGATAGTAGCTGGCTCCCAAAAGGTTAAGAAGCGACTTAGCGCATCTACCGCATTGGCAAAGCCGGGCACACCGAGGATGGGCACGGCCCCGTCGGGCAGCCGGAGCAGCAGGTTGGCGCCCGACGGAACCCCCAGAATACCAAGCGCCTCGCGAAATTCGCCCTCACGCAGCGCCCGGCGGGCAGCGGCTGGGTACTTCCGCGAACGGGGGTGCGACATGGCCCCGTCGCTGATCAGCACGACCGCCACCGGCACTTGTGCGGCCCGCAACAGCGCAATCAGGCCGCCGCAACCCAGGGATTCGTCGTCGGGGTGCGGCGCCACAATTACGGTTGGGCCGAGCATATCTATGGAGTCTACTGGCTGCCAAGGCAGGCTAACCAGAGGTAAATCAAGCAATTCACTCATGCCAGAGGTCGTGCGCGGGGGTGGCATTTTGGGCTAGCACAAAGCGGCCGGCATCAGCCAGGGCGGCATCCGGGGCGGGCTGGCGCAGGTAGTGCGTGAGGTCGCGGTGCAGGCGCTCGAAGGGCTCGGGGCGCAGCAGGCCGCGGGCACCTACGCAGCGCTCGGCGAGTTGCAGCACTTGCAGGCAAATTCCCTCAATGGCGGTCCGGGTGAGATTGGCGTAGGCGACGGTAGCTTCGGCATCGATGCGGGCGGTGGGGCGGGCGGCGTGGTCGGCGGCCCCGCGCAGCCATTGATTACCGCTTTCCACCAGCACGGCCAGCTCTCCCAGGCGCATCTGTTGATAAGGGTCGTCGGTGCGGTTCAGCTGGCTCAGGAACCGCCGGGTTTCGTTGAACACGGCTTCGGCGGCCCCGAGCTGCACGGCGGCAAACCGGATGGCGCCCCCGCTAAAGCCAGGTTGCTGGTAGTAGTCGCCGGGCGCGCCCAGCAGGTCGTCGGCGCTTACTTCCAGGCCCGTGAAATCGGCCCGAAAGCTAGCCGTAGCCCGCATCCCGAGCGGCCGCCAAAACGATTTGTCTAGCGCAGGCTCCTGTTGGTCAGCGGGCAGAATGATCATTTGCCAACCCCCATCGGGCAGCGCCGCCGTGAGCAGCGGCCGCGTGACATAGCCCGCGCCCGAGGCAAACGTCTTGCTGCCGTGTAGCCGGTAGCCGCCCGCAGGCAACGACTCCAGACGCACGCCATCCTGCGCTTCGGTGTTCCAAACGCCAAACAAATGGCCAGCGGCGGCATCGGCGGCCCAGTGGGCAACCTGCGCTGAGCGCCCAAAGCGCTGCAGGAGCTGCAAGGCATTCACGTGGCCTTCGTACACCCGGCCCACGGCCAGGTTGCCGCGACCCACATGTTTAAGGATTTTCAGCAACGTTTCGGTATACTCGGGGGCGGCCACATCGGCGCCGCCCAAACACGCTGCCAGGGGCGCTACAAGCAGCCCCACTTCCCGGAGCCAGCCAATCTCCTCGTCGGGAAAACAGCCTTCGTGGTCAGACGCAGCAGCTTGCACGGCCAAGCGAGGTGCGAGTTGAGCAGCAGCTACTTCCGCAGCAGGCAAGGCCGAAAGTGCCGCCGGTTCGGGTAGTTGTTGGAGGGAAGCAGATGATACCATACTTCAGCTTAACCTCAACAGTAGTCTAGATGTTGTTACAGCTTTTTGTTCTTGGCCCCTTCATTTGTCCAACAGTACTTAGAGCCTGGCCAACCAGGGCTAGGTTGTCATTCCGAGCTGAGCGAGCTGAGCGAGGAATCTGATTGCCTATCCAGGGCTGCTACTCAGATTTCTCGCGAAGCCCGGAACGACAGAAGGAAGGGACGCAGCCTGTGGAGATAATGTAGAGCAGCTTGCTTACTTTCGTAGGACGCGCTGCTAAAGAAGAGGCTCCGGTACCGAACCAGTACCGAACCGTTGCTTCTTCTTTGGTCTTAATACCACCCATCTATGAAAACATTTACTGCCGTTTGGGAGAGGAAGCTCCCTTTCCTGGCGCAGTGCATTTACCTGATTCTTCTGCTCCTGGCCGGTGGCTGCGCCTCGCCTACCCCACCACCTAGCTACCGCATCGGCTTCTCGCAGTGCACCAATGGCGACGCCTGGCGCCAGGCCATGCTGGCGGGCATGCAAAAGGAACTGAGCTTTCATCCGGAAGCTAGCTTTCGGATGAAAGACGCGCACGACGACAGCAAGCTCCAGGAGCAGCACATCAAGGAGTTTTTGCGCGAAGGCATTGACCTTCTGATTGTTTCAGCCAACGAAGCCGAGCCGATTACGCCCATCGTGGAGGAAGTCTTCAACCGCGGCATCCCAGTGGTGATACTGGACCGGCGCACCACCTCCAAGCTGTACTCGGCGTACGTGGGCGGCAACAACCTGGAAGTGGGCCAAACTGCTGGTAACTACGTCAGTAGCCTACTGCGCCAGCACGGCAACGTGCTGGAAGTGCTGGGTGCCGCCGGCGCCTCCCCGGCCGTGGATCGGCACCTAGGTTTTACGCAAGGCCTGGCCACCTACCCCGGCCTGCACCTCACCGCCCACGTGCAGGGCGATTGGAAGCGGCCCTCGGTGATACAAGCCCTACCCGTCGTACTGCGGGCCCATCCCGAAGTAAACCTGATTTTTGCCCACAACGACCGCATGGCGCTGGGTGCTTACCAAGTGTGCAAGCAGCTAGGTCTCGACCGCCGCATCCGCATCGTGGGCGTCGATGGGCTGGCCGGGCCCCAGGGCGGCATTCAGCTGGTGCAGGATAAGATCCTGACGGCCACGCTGCTCTACCCGCCCGGGGGCGAAGAGGCCATCCGTACGGCCATGAAGATTCTGCGCAAGCAGCCCTACGACAAGGAAAACATCCTCAGCACCATGGTCATCGACTCGACCAACGTGCTGACCATGAAGATGCAGACCGAAAAGCTAGGTAGTCAGCAGCAGGATATTCAGCGGCAGCAGCGCTTGCTGCAAGCGCAACTGGCCACCTATACCAGTCAGCAAACGGTGCTGTACATCTTGGTCGCCGCGCTATTGGGTGCTATGGTGCTGGGGGTTGTCGTGTGGCGGGCCTTCCGCGTGAACCGCCGCATCACGCGCCAGCTGGCCGGGCAAAACCAGGAAATTCGTTCCCAACGCAATCAGATTCAAGCTTTTGCCGAGCGGGCCAGGGTTGAAACGGAAGCCAAGCTGCGCTTCTTCACCAACTTCTCCCACGAGCTGCGCACCCCGCTCACCCTCATCATGGGTCCGGTGGAAGAGCTACTCACCAACGGCGCCGACCTCTCGGTGGCCCAGCGCCACGACCTAGGTTTGGTGCGCCGCAACACCCAGCGCCTGTTGCAACTCGTCAATCAACTCCTGGATTTCCGCAAAATCGACGTGGGCAAGATGCCCGTGCGCGCCACCGAAGGCAACCTGGTGGCCTTTGTGCGCGAGATTATGGACGTATTTGAAAAGCCGGCCCGGCAACGGGGCATCACCCTCCGCTTTCTGCCCGCCGAACCTAGCATCCGCCTGTGGTTCGACGTTAATATCCTGGATAAAGTATTGTTCAATCTGCTGTCTAACGCGCTGAAGTTCACCCCGGAGCGCGGACAGATTACGGTTAGCATCCAGCTCGTGCCGGGGCGGCGCAGCGTGCGCATCAGCGTGGAGGATACCGGCTGCGGCATCAGCGAGGAAGACCGCGCCCACATCTTTGAGTGGTTTTACCAAGGGGAGCAGGAAGTGGCCAAGGGTTCGGGCATGGGGCTGGCGTTATCGATGGGCCTGACGCGCCTGCACCAGGGTGAGCTAGCTTTCACAAGCCAGCCCGGCAAGGGCAGCACTTTCACCGTTACGCTGCCGCTGGAGCTACCGCCCGCCTTGCGCAGCACCGCCACCACCAAGGTTCCGATGCTCACCCTGGCCGAAGAAATCAGCCCGCTCACAGAACTGGAAGCGGTGCCACGAAAGCTCACCGGCGGCCGCGACAACGAAGCGTTGGTTTTGGTAATTGAAGACAACGAGGAAGTTAACGCTTTCCTGACCCAAAAGCTGCGCGCCCATTTTCAGGTAAAA
>DASVTG010000445.1:0-3610 GCA_036387695.1 Hymenobacter sp.
GTACTCGGCGGCGATGTCGGGGCTGTCGCAGCTTATCATGAAGAGCAGCATGGAGTTGCGCTCGATGTGGCGCAGGAAGCGGGTGCCCAGGCCTTTGCCCTCGGCCGCGCCTTCAATGATGCCGGGAATGTCGGCCATCACGAAGGACTTGTAGTCGCGGTAGGCCACCACGCCTAGGTTGGGCACGAGGGTGGTGAAAGCGTAGTCGGCAATCTTGGGCTTGGCAGCGGATACCACGGATAGCAGCGTGCTCTTGCCGGCGTTCGGGAAGCCCACGAGGCCCACATCGGCCAGCAGCTTCAGCTCCAGAATGATGATGGCCTCAATGGCGGGCTCGCCGGGCTGGGCGTACTGCGGCGCCTGGTTGATGGAGTTTTTGAAGTGGTCGTTGCCCCAGCCGCCGCGGCCGCCGGGCACAAGGATGGCCCGCTGGCCGTGCTCCGTGATTTCGAGCATCTTCTCCCCTGTTTCGGCATCGCGGGCCACAGTGCCGAGGGGTACCTGCAGTACAATGTCTTCGCCTTGCGCGCCGCTACGCAGGTTTTCACCCCCGCCCTCGCCGTCTTTGGCGAAGACGTGCTTCTGGTATTGCAGGTGCAGCAGGGTCCAGAGTTGGGAGTTGCCCTCCAGGATGATGTGGCCGCCGCGGCCGCCGTCGCCGCCGTCGGGGCCGCCGTTGGGCAGGCCCTTGGCCCGGAAAAAGTGGTGCGAGCCCGCGCCGCCTTTGCCCGAGCGGCAGATGAGTTTGACGTAGTCGATGAAGTTATTGGAAGCCACGGGTATTGGGTATTGGTTGTAAAAGAACTGTCATCCTGAGCTTGCGAAGGACCTCCTCTCGTTAGGGCTGGCCGCAGAACGAGCGTTCTGAAACCGGTTGTTCTAACGTGAGAAGGTCCTTCGCAAGCTCAGGATGACAGTCGTGTTAAAAACTCTTCTTAAGATTCAGCCTAGGCTTTCACTTCGTTGGTCGCGGCCGCCGGAGTTTCGGTCGCCGGGGCAGCGTGCTGGTCTATCAACGCGCAGATTTGCGAGAAGATGCCATCGATGGGGCCAATGCCGTTGAGGGAATGAAATTTTTTCTGGGCGGCATAGTAGCCAGCCACTTGCGCCGTCTCGGTATTATACACCGTCACGCGGCGGCGAATTTTGCTTTCGTCCTGGTCGTCGGGGCGGCCGCTGGTTTTGCCGCGCTCCAGCAGGCGGGTCACCAGCTCTTCTTCGGCCACTTCCAGCGCAATCATGCAGTTAATGCCACTGTCATGCTGGGCCATCAGCTGGTCGAGGCGCTCGGCCTGGGGCACAGTGCGCGGGAAACCGTCGAAAATGAAACCACCGGCGGTGGCTTTGTTGGCTTGCACGGCAGAGTCAATCATCCCGATTACGACTTCGTCGGGCACGAGAAAGCCTTCGTCCATCAACTTCTTGGCGGTCATGCCCAGCTCCGTGCCTTGGGTGATTTGGGCACGCAGCAGGTCGCCGGTGCTCAGGTGCACAAGGTTGTAGCGGGCAATGAGTTTTTGGCTCTGGGTTCCTTTGCCGGCACCGGGCGGGCCGAACAGCACGATATTCAACATGAATGAGAAACGAGAAGAGTTGCGCGAAGGGAAAGGACTGGGTGGGTTTGGGCAAGTTAATCAATCGGTAACAAAGGGCCATTACACGGCCACGTACACATCGGGCAGGTTGCGGCCCAGGCCATCGAAGTCGAGGCCGTAGCCCACCACGAAGTCGTTGGGAATTTCCAGGGCCACGTAGCGCAAGTCCAACTGGTGCTTCAGGCTCTCGGGCTTGAAAAACAACGTGGCTATTTCCACCGATGCAGGCCCTTTGGCTTGCAGGGTGGGCAGCAAATGATGCATGGTGGTGCCAGTATCCACAATGTCCTCAATGACGATGAGGTCCCGGCCCTGCACGTCTTCGCGTAGGCCCAGAATTTCCTGCACCACGCCGCTGCTTTCCGTGCCTTCGTACGAGGCCACCCGGATAAACACGATTTCACATTCGCCGGTGTAGCGCTTCAGCAGGTCAGAGGCGAACATGAAGCCGCCCGTGAGCACCACCACAAACAGGGGTTGGCGGCCGGCGTAATCCGTGCTTAGGCGGGCAGCAAGGCGGGCCACGGCCTCATCCAATTGGGCAGCCGATAGGTACGGCCGGAATGCTTTGTTGTGGATGGTGATGTGGGAGTGACCCATGCGGCGCTAAGAGAATGAGCCGCAAAGCTACTGTCTGAACCACGGATTCATGCGGATTTATCGGATTCCACGGATTTTGTGGACGTTATAAGTTATCCTCCCCTTTTAAATTTCAAAGATTGAAACCTATTCTTCGTAGAAGCTGCAAAAATAGAAAAAGCCGCTTCAGGAAGCGGCTTTTTCTTGTAACGTCCACAAAATCCGTGGAATCCGATAAATCCGCATGAATCCGTGGTTCAGACTACTTTGCCTCGCGCAGCGCCGTGTAAATCACCCGAAAAGCGGCGGGCGCAAAGGCACTGGCGTAGCGCACGTGAGGCCGGGCAACGGTTTCGATGCGCTCGTTTTCCAGCTTTGCCGGGGCCATGCCGCGCTCACCGCCTTTTTCGGCGATGTGGGGGGCAATTACCAGCGAGACAATGCTCATCAGTTTGATGAGGATGTTCATGCTCGGGCCCGAGGTGTCCTTGAAGGGGTCGCCCACCGTGTCGCCGGTTACCGACGCTTTGTGGGCATCGGAGCCTTTGTACTCCATTTTGCCGTTCACCATCACGCCTTTTTCGAAAGACTTCTTGGCGTTGTCCCAGGCACCGCCGGCATTGCTCTGGAACATGGCCATGAGCACGCCGCTCACCGTCACCCCGGCCAGCAGGCCGCCCAGTACTTCGGGCGAAGACGCGCTGGAAAACAACCCCCGGCAACCAAAACCAACAATGATTGGGGTCAGCAGCGCAATGGCGCCCGGCAACACCATCTCGCGAATGGCGGCCTGGGTGCTGATGGCCACGCACTTTTCATATTCCGGTCGGCCCGTGCCTTCCATGATGCCCGGAATTTCGCGGAATTGCCGGCGCACTTCCTGCACCATGGCCATGGCGGCGCGCCCCACGGCTGCAATGGCCAGCGAGGAGAAAATGAACGGTATCATGGCGCCAATGAATACGCCGGCCAGCACCGGCGCCTTGCTGATGTCAATGGACGAAATGTTGGCCGTGCCCATGAAGGCCGCGAACAAAGCCAGCGACGTGAGCGCCGCCGAGGCAATGGCGAAACCCTTGCCCGTGGCGGCGGTGGTATTGCCCACCGCGTCGAGAACATCGGTGCGCTCGCGCACTTCCTTCGGCAACTCGCACATTTCGGCAATGCCACCGGCGTTATCGGCAATGGGGCCGAAAGCGTCGATGGCCAGCTGCATGGCCGTAGTGGCCATCATGCCAGCCGCCGCAATGGCCACACCGTACAAGCCGGCTGCCTCGTAGCTCAGCACAATGCCCGCCGCCAATACCAAGATGGGCAGTACCGTGGACTCCATGCCCACCGCCAAACCGCCGATGACGGTGGTGGCGTGGCCCGTGCTGCTTTGTTGCACAATGCTGTTCACGGGCCGCTTGCCCATGGCCGTGTAATACTCCGTG
>DASVTG010000446.1:0-4642 GCA_036387695.1 Hymenobacter sp.
GCCGAGATTCCGCAAACCATCCTGTTCGGCACCGAGGCCCAGGCCGAGGAAAAGCTGAAGTGGTGGCTCGATTTGTTCGGGGAGGATTACTACATCGAAATCCAGCGCCACGGCCTGATGGACTTCGACGGCACCGGCAAAAGCCAGGAAGACGTGAACCAGGTGCTGCTCGGCTTGGCGAAGAAGTACAACGTCAAGGTCATCTGCACCAACGACTCGCACTACGTTAACCAGGAAGACTACGCGGCCCACGACCTGCTGCTGTGCGTGAACACCGGCGAGGAGCACAGCATCCCCGTTGGCGACATGCGCACCAACTACTACACCCTGATGACCGGCAAGGGCGAGGTGAAGTACGACCTGCTCGACAACCTGCGCCGCGACCACGCCCGCGACGAAAAAGCCCAGCGCCAGCTGCGCCGCATCGACGAGGAACTGCAGAAGCCCAAGCCGCACACCCGCTTCGGCTTCGCCAACGACCAGTTCTTCTTCAAGAGCCAGGAGCAGATGAACCACCTGTTCCGCGACGTGCCCGAGAGCGTGGACAACACCAATGAGATTGTCGACAAAATCACGCCGCCCAAGCTGGCTCGCGACATTCTATTGCCCAACTTTCCGCTGCCGCCGCAGTTCGCCAACGCCGACGAATTCTTGCGTGAGTTGACGTACGTGGGCGCTTTCGGCCCATCGGCCGGCTCCGGAACCCTGACGATGACCAAGCCGCCGCGCTACTCCGAGCGCACACCCGAAGTCGAGGAACGGCTTGATTATGAGCTGCGCATCATCCAAACGATGGGCTTTGCCGGCTACTTCCTCATCACCCAGGATTTCATCAACCACGGCCGCAACATCGGCGTGGCCGTGGGCCCGGGCCGGGGCTCGGCCGCGGGCTCGGCGGTGGCCTACTGCGTGGGCATCACCAACATCGACCCCATCAAGTACTCGCTGCTGTTCGAGCGCTTCCTCAACCCCGAGCGCGTGTCCATGCCCGATATCGACATTGACTTTGACGACGTGAACCGCCAGAAAGTCATCGATTACGTGGTGGAGAAGTACGGCAAAACCCAGGTGGCCCAGATTATCACCTTTGGCACCATGGCCGCCAAGTCGTCTATTAAAGACGTGGCGCGGGCGTTGGAGCTGCCCTTGCCGCAGACCAACGACCTGACCAAGATGGTGCCCGACAAGCCCGGCACCACCCTGGCCGGCGCCTTCGCCGAAAACCAGGAGTTGGAATACATTCTAAGAGACGAAAGCCCCGACAACCTCAAGGGCCAGATTCTGCGCCTCGCCGTGCAGCTCGAAGGCTCGGTGCGCAACACCGGCATTCACGCCGCCGGCGTCATCATCGCGCCGGACGACATCACGAAGTACATCCCCGTTTCGACCTCCAAGGACTCGGACCTGCTCATTACGCAGTTCGACGGCAAGGTGATTGAGAGCGCCGGCATGCTGAAGATGGACTTTCTGGGCCTCAAAACCCTGACCGTCATCGTGGACGCCATGAACCTGATTGAGCGCAACCACGGCGTGAAAATCGACATCGACGAAATCCCGCTCGACGACGAGAAGACCTACGCCCTCTACCAGCGCGGCGACACCATCGGCACCTTCCAGTTTGAATCGGAAGGCATGCGGCAGTACCTCAAGGACTTGAAGCCGACAAATATTGAAGACTTGATTGCCATGAACGCTCTTTACCGCCCGGGCCCGATGCAGTTCATCCCGAACTTCATCAACCGCAAGCACGGCCGCGAGGAAGTAGTGTACCCGCACGAGCTGCTGAAACCCATCCTGGAGTACAGCCAGGGCATTATGGTGTACCAGGAGCAGATTATGCAGACGGCCCAGATTCTGGCCGGCTACTCCCTGGGCGGCGCCGACTTGCTGCGCCGCGCCATGGGCAAAAAGGACATGAAAAAGATGGCCTTGGAGCGTGAGAAGTTCATCGAAGGCGCCAAAAACCTGCACGGCATCCCCGCGAAAAAGGCCAATGAGGTGTTCGACGTGATGGAGAAATTTGCCGAGTACGGCTTCAACCGCTCGCACTCCGCCGCTTATTCCGTGGTAGCCTACCAGACGGGTTACCTGAAGGCGAACTACCCGGCCGAGTACATGGCCGCCGTGCTCACCAACAACATGGGCGACATCAAGAAGGTGACTTTTTTCATTGAGGAAGCCCGTAAGCAGGGCGTGCCCGTGCTCGGGCCCGACGTGAACGAAAGCCTGCTGAAATTCAACGTGAACCAGGAAGGCGCCATCCGTTTCGGCATGGGCGCCGTGAAAGGCGCGGGGGAACTCGCGGTGGAAAGCATGGTGCAGGAGCGCGAAAAAGGGGGCAACTACCAGGACATCTTCGACTTCGCCAAGCGCGTGAACCTGCGCACCGTGAACAAAAAGACCTTTGAAAGCCTGGCCCAAGCCGGCGCCTTCGACGGCTTCGACAAGCACCGCCGCCTCTACCTCGACGCCCCCCAGGGCGACCAGAACCTGATTGAAAAAGCCATGCGGCTGGGCCAGCAGCACGCCGCAGCCAAGGAATCGGCCCAGCACAGCCTGTTTGGGGCGGGCGCCTTTGGGGCCGTGGCCGCGCCGCTGCCCAAGATGCACGAGATGGAGCCTTGGAGCAAAACCGAGCAGCTGCGCCGCGAAAAAGAAGTGGTGGGCTTCTACTTGTCCGGCCACCCGCTCGATACCTACAAGCTGGAGTTGGACGCCTACTGCACCTGCGGGCTGGACAAAGTAGACGAGATTAAGAACAAGGAAATTGCGGTAGCCGGCCTCATCAACAACGTTTTGTTCAAGACCACGAAGACCGGCCAGCCCTTCTGCACGTTCACCCTGGAGGATTACGAGACGAGCATCAACCCGGCGCTGTTCCGCGACGACTACACCAAGTTTGCGCCGCTCATCAACCCGCGCAACTACCCCAACGAGCAGGTGCCGCCCATGTACGTGCGCCTCAAGCAGGAGCTGCGCCGCCACACCCAGGACCAGTGGGACCTGCGCATCCTCAGCATGGAACCCCTGGCCGACGTGGCCGAGAAGCGCAGCAAGGGCGTGCGCGTGAAGCTGGACCTGCGCACCGTGACGGGCCCCATGCTCGACCGCCTGCAGGACGCCATCGACCACGCACCTGGCACCAAGCGCCTCGAAATTCAGTTTGTGGAACCCCACGAGCATTTGGCGGTGGACATGTTCTCGCGCCGCTTCCAGATTGAGCCCAAAACCTTCATCGAAAAGATGCACGAGATGGAAATGGAAGTTTGCACGCTCATCTAGCAAGGCGCCGCGTTCGGCTGCGTATTCGGTGCTTTCGGATAGCCTGTGGCGCCGTTGGCGGGCAGCAGGAGCGAGCAGGACCAGAAGGCTCTGAACTTTACCTCGCAGACGATGTTAAGCAACCAATCTGCTACCTTGCGACCCCGTTGGCCGTACACGCCAGACCATCATTAACCCCAACCCAAATTGAAATGGGACACAAAGCAATTGAGATAACCGACGCCAACTTTGACGAAATCATCGCCGGCGACAAGCCCGTACTGGTCGATTTCTGGGCCGAATGGTGCGGCCCCTGCCGCATGGTGGGCCCCGTGGTAGAAGAGCTTGCCGGCGAATACGAAGGCAAAGTGGTAGTGGGCAAAGTTGACGTTGACGCCAACCCCCAGACCTCGATGAAATTCGGCATCCGCAGCATCCCGACGCTGCTGGTCTTCAAAAACGGTCAAATCGTGGACAAACAAGTAGGCGCCGTGCCCAAGCACGTGCTCGCCCAAAAACTCGAAGCACAGGTAACGGCTTAATTCTGCCGGTACTGACAAAAAAGCCCCTCGCCGGTTCGGCAAGGGGCTTTTTTGTTGAAGAAAGGTTTAAAAGGGCAAGGGTGCAGCTAGTTCAGCTGGCGTATGCAACGCGCCCGGCGAGCCCGCGCTTCCCGCCGCGCCTGCATTTTGAGGCGGTTTTGGCGCAGATGCAGCTGCTGCTGAAGTTGGCGCGGAGTGGTAAAGCTCTTGTTTGGCTCCAGGCCATGGAACATGGTCCGGCGCACTTTTAGCGATGATTTGCGGGCCGCACTGAAAACGAAGGTTTTCCGCGAAGCAACCCTAGCTGCCGCAGCTTTGCGTTCGGCCGCGGCGGCTTTGCGCTCGGTGGCAGTTGGGGTTTCGGTTAGCGGTGAGGGGTGATGAGTGGCGCGTGCGTTGCCAGCAGTGGAAAGTAAAAGGCCTGCGGCAGCCAGTAAAATGTAGACGTGTTGCTTCATGTGCTGAAAAGAGAAGTAAGGTTTGAAGGATAAGAACGCATGCTTCTGCGCCGTAAAGGAGACGTTTCGAAAGTGCACTAAAGTAGGATGTATTAGGTAAAAGTCAAAATATATTCATAAATAATATTGACAATTTTAAAGTAAATTTTACCGTTGTGGTTAAGCCATTGGGCTGTACCAATTCCCGTCGACCTACAAATGCCACCGAGCATCAATCAGGGCGCAATCAGCAGCTTGGTCAATTAACTGGCACGGTTCTGAGGCGCATGCCGTTGGCTGGCTAATGGTCCAGCCGCCAAAACTTTTTAAAATGGCTACATCGGCCGCCCGTTGTGGAGTCGCATGCTTCACGCGTAATCCATTTTTCACTCTTCATTTTTC
>DASVTG010000447.1:0-1737 GCA_036387695.1 Hymenobacter sp.
CACTTTTATGTAAAGGTGTAAAAATCAACGCCGAGCCGTCCACAAAATCCGTGTAATCCGCCAAATCCGAATGAATCCGTGGTTCAGACCATGGCTTGCCGGGCCATGGCCAGCATCTCGCGCAGCATTTGCTGCTGCTCCTGCAGGTGTTGGTTGCGCATCTCGGCCAGAGCCAGCTGGTGCTGCAAATGTTGGGCGTGCAGCGCGGCCGCCACGTAGTTTTCGGGTGTGGAAACGGCGGCAGGCACGGCCACTGGAGATGCCAAGGGCGCCGCCACTGGCTCGGGTAGCGGCACGGTATCAGGGGATGGCCCGGTGGGTGGCGGCACGCTGCTCACGAGCGGTGAGGCTGCCACTTGGGGCGCTGCTGGCGCGGTTGTTCTGGGAGAATTTTCGGCTGCCGGTGGCGCTTGCTCATTGTGGTATGTGGCGCTTCCGTTTATTGCCGGCGACGTAGCACGCACGGGCTGCTGGGCAGCGGCGGCCAGGGCCAGCGTTGCCACGATTTCGGCGGGCTGCAAGCGGCTGCCGGCCACTCCGGTGCTGGCGCGCCTGTGTGCTGGTGCTTCGATGTCCGATAAGTCGATGGGTTCGAGCGGCTGCTCTGAGACTTGTGGTATGGGCTTTGGCTGGGGCCGGGCAATGGGCTCCCCGCCCACCAGCATGGGGCCGCGGCCCAGCAGCAGCCAATCCCTTGAAACATTTGGGTAGACCTCAAATACCTTGCACAGCAAGTCGTAGCCGGGCTTGTTGCGGCCGTCGATGAGGTGCTGCACCACGCTGGCGGTTTTGCCCAGGGAGATGGCAAAGCTGTTTTTGGTTAGCCCAAACTGCTGAATGAGCTGGGCAAAGCGCTGGTCAATGGTTTCGGAAGCGGGGATGGCCACCATGTTTGCACAAATGAGGATTCACCCAAATGTAAAGCTTGATTCTATTTCGCCCCGCCTTTTTTAGTTGGGCCGGACGACAGCAAGGGCCGCAGCAGCGAGCGCGGCTTAAGCCAGATGTAAAGAAACCGGTAGGTGTCGTCGGGTTCAGGAGCCTGGCTCAAACGATGAAACCCGGCGCTGTGAAAGAACAACAAGGCCGTTGGAGTAAGGGCAAAGGTTTCAACCTCTGGGTCGGCCGAGGTGAGCGCCAGCACCGCAGCCGAGGTATCGCCGGTAAACCAGCGCACCCGCCGGGCCGACCAATCCCAATGAAACAGCTCCGCCATTTCGGCCAAGGTGGCCGAGTCGCCGCGCACTTCCGCAGCGGTAGCCAGCGCTTCAGCGTAGCGGCGGTTGATGGCCCCCTGCATCCGGCGCACGAGTTGCGCGGGCGGGTCGGCTACCACGTCGGCCAGCGTCAACCGGCGACCGGTGTGCAGGTCGAAGGTGAGAAACTCCGTGTCAAACGTGTGGTGGGCCCCGGTGTATTGCCGGGTAATACTCAGCGAAAGCAGCCCCGCCCGGTTGAGCAGCACGGCATATTCACTTCCAGTGAGCCCACCGCCGGCCGCCCACGTTCTGGTATCGGCATCGTAGCAGCATTCCCGCGCCGCCTGGTAAAGCTGCTGCTGCGGGCTGGCTTTGGCATCCACGGTTTCTGTTTCGCCCTTGCCCAACACGCCCCGCAGCAACTGCCGGTTGACGCGCCGGGCCACGGCCGCATTGGACAGCCGCACCTGCGGCACCTGAAAGCGGCCTGCTTCGCCTGGAGCCGGCACCTGATACACCACGGCTGGCCCGCCAGCCT
>DASVTG010000448.1:0-5450 GCA_036387695.1 Hymenobacter sp.
GCCCCGGCCCGGTTTTATCCCAGCACCGCGGGGTACCACTCCTTCTCGCCGCAGCTGGGGCATTCGCGGGCCGGCAGCTGCTGGCCGGGCACCAGGTGCGCGCAACTGCCGCAGGCAAATTGCCCGGGCGCCTTTTCCTGCTCCTGCCGAAACGCGGCATCGCCCAGCGGCAGAATGGACAGGCCGGGCTTCGGCTTGGGGTATTTGAGAATGGAAAACGCCCCGTTGGCTTCCTGGTAGACGCGCTGCACGCTGCCCAGGTTGCTGATGCTTTCCTGCCGCAGCCGCGCCATGAGCTGCTCCCGCGAGAGTACGCTGTCTTCGAGGTTTTTGAGCAACAGGCGCCCGTCTTCCACCAGCACGCGCACGTCGTCCAGCACCAGGCTTTCGAACTTCTTGTTGCGGAATGCCCACCAGGCAATCAGGCGCTGGTAGCCGATGATGACGGCCGCAATCACCACCACGGGCAGCAGGCCGCGGTCGGGGGCCATGAGGGCCACGCCGTTGGCCGCGGCCAACGACACCAGCGCCGTCATCTCGTTGCGGGTCAGCATCGAGCCCATGCGGCTGCCCATTTGCCGCATGGCAAACAGCAGCAACAGGTAAATGAACACGATGCGCAGCACCGCTTCGATGTAAAAGCTGGCGGGCACCTCCCCCACCAGTATGCGCATCCAGTCGCTGAGCTGTATTTCGTCGGGCTTCATGGGGCTACATTTTGTTCACGGGAGCCGTCCACTTGTTGCGGCCGCAACGCGGGCAAGCGGCGGCCGCGGCGGCGGGCACCAGCTGGCCGCAGCTGCCGCAGGCCTTCAGGTGCCTGTCCTCGGGTGCGGCTTGGTGAATGGCCTCGTCCTTGCCGGGCAGCACCGACAGGCCGGGCCGGGGCGGCTGTTGCTCGTAGATGCTGAATTCGCCGTTGGCTTCCAGGTAGGCGCGTTTCACCTGCCCCAGCTGTTGGATGTTGGCGGCCCGCAGGTTGGCAAATAATTGCTCGCGCGAGAGCTTGGCCGCCGCCATCTGCTGCAAGTCGAGCACCCCGTCGGCCACCAGTATCTGCAAGTCGCCCTGGGTGAAGTATTCAAACCGCCGGTACTTGTACGCAAGCCAGTTGATGGTCCGAAACAAGACCAGCACGCACCCCAGAATGAGCACCCCGTGCAACAGCCCCCGCTCCGGAATCTGCATGGGCACCGACACGATGCCCCCGAGCATAATCATCACCGACAGCTCGGCCACGGTGAGCTGCGCGTTCATGCGCTTGCCCAGCAGCCGCATGGTAATGAGCAGGGCCAGGTAAATGATGAGGGTGCGCAAGCCCACCTCCACCAAAAATTCCCACGGGGCGCTGCCCAGCAAAATCCGCTGCCAGTCGCCCAGCACTATTTCCTCCTTCTTCATGCCTCCTTGGTTTTCTGTGAGCCGAAGCCGGCTCAGCGCATGATTTTGCCGCGGGCGTCCCAGTGGCTGGACTTCACTTCCAGGCTGTCGGGCTGGCGCTTGATGGTGCGGGTGTAGCGCTCGCCGGCAATGAGGCCGTCGGGCCGGCGCTTGCCAAAAAACAAGGTCACCGGTTCGCCGTGCTCGTTCGTCACGAAGGTGATGTCGTAGCCCTTGAACACGTCGTCGATGCTGGTCTTGGGCTCGAATGTCTTGCTTAGCTTTTTGTCTAATTCGGGATGCAGCGGCATGGGAAACAGCAGAATAATTTGCTGTTTTTACGGCCTGCATCTACTCTTGGACGACATTTTTTCTTCGGACATCTCCCAAGCTCGACTACGCCGAGGCTGCCAACAACAAGGTTATCCGCGGTCTAAAACGCAATTCGGCTGAGGTTAAAAAAACTTGCACCGCACCGCCTGCTCACCGGCTTGCGCCCTTCCCAAAACCACGTCTGGCAGAGGGAAGCTTAATTCGGTTGCCGCCTACGGCAAGTCAATCACCGACAGGGTGTGCGGGGCGTCGGACTTGCTGTTGACGAAGTTTTCTCCGGCTTGTCAAAGTCCAACACGTACAGGCGCTTGCCTTTGAGCAGCGCCTCGGCGGGCTGGTCGGGCAGGCCCCCGGCGCCGTCGGTGTCGCCGTGCTGGGCCAGCGTGGTCACGGCGTTGTTGTTGCGCAGGTCCACCACCTCAATGGCGTTTTCGCGGGAGTTGCAGGGGTACAACTTGTCGGTGGTCCGGTCGATGATGAGGCCGTCCACGCACGGAATTTTCTTGCTTTGTGGGGTCAGGGCTTCCTGCTTGGTGCCGTCCGGTTTCAACGACACTTTGTAGAGCGTAGAGCGGGCCGTCGCCGAAGGAACCGGTGTGGAGGTTGCCCTGGCAGTCGTAGTCCAGGCCGTCGGCGCCGGTTTCGTTCACGGTGGCCGTGAACATGGCCAGCACGTGCGGGTCCTTGGTTTTGGGCTTGAGGTGCACCCCGCCCTGGTTGAGCTCGGCCAGGCTGAAGCGCAGATTGGCGAAAAGCACGGCGTCTTTTGGCCCTTTCCCCGCCGTATGCGTAGTTATCTTGCCCGAAATTTTTCATTACCCACCCCAATGGCCGGCTCACCGGCCGCATTCTCCTTATGGCCGCAATCAGCGACAAAAAAGTCGTCACCATCACCTACGACCTCAGCGTGACCGACGAAAACCAGGAAAAAGTGTTGGTTGAATCGGCCGAAGCCGACTCGCCCATGGTGTTCCTTTTCGGCCACAGCGGCCTGCCCGAGGAGTTCGAAGCCCAGCTCGACGGCAAAAACCCCGGCGACGAGTTCCAGTTCAGCCTCACCCCCGAGCAAGCCTACGGCGACTACGACGACCAGGCCCTGGTGGAAATCCCCAAAGAGGTGTTCCTCATCGATGGCAAGCTGGACGACGAGATGCTGCAAGTGGGCAACTTCCTGCCCATGGCCGACAACGAAGGCAACCACATGCAAGCCAAGGTGGTGAGCATCGGCGACTCGGCCGTGCAAATGGACTTCAACCACCCGCTGGCCGGCATGGTGATGCATTTCGCCGGCAAGGTGCAGGACGTGCGCGAAGCCACCGCCGAGGAGCTGGCCCACGGCCACGCACACGGCGAAGGCGGCCACCAGCACTAAGCCTTTAGCTTTTAGCTCGCCTTCGTTATGCCGTCCTGCTGAGCGGAGCCGAAGCAGGACGGTCTTTTTTATATGCTTGATTCTGCCTGCAAAACCTGAGCAACATGCGCCTGCAGCTCCGGGAAGAAGTCCCGAAAATCAGCTTCGTAGGCGTCGTAATTACGCTCCAGCTCCAGCGCGGCGGTTTCCATGCCGGAGCCCGCCGTGGCCCGTCGGCTCAGGCCACCCAGGGCGCGGGCAATGCCCGCGGGCACGGCATAGCCCAGCAGCCAGTTGTGCTCGCGCATGTGGGGAAAGAAGTGCTGCACGCGCGGGGGCATGGCGGCCTGCCGGGCCGCCAGCGCGGCGTATACCCGCTGCGTGAAATCAGGCAAGGTTTCCGGGGTGAACTCCGCGAAGTAGCGGGCCAGGAAATGGTCCAGAAACATGTCGGAAATAACGCCGGCGTACTTGCCGTAGCCCGCCTCTCGCAGCCGCTGGGTGGCGCGGCGTACCACGGCGTGCTGGTCGGTGAAGGTGTCGATGGCCCGGTGCAGCCGGATGCCGGTTTGCACGGCCGGCGGGTAGTTTTCGAGCTGCTTGCCGGGCACGGAGTCGGCTATGAAGTTTCCGAACAGCACGTCGGTGTAGGCCGCACCAGTGGGTGGGCCTGAGAGGAAGAGGTGCGCGAGAAAATTCATAGCTATTCCAACCGGCAACTCGGCCGGAAGTCTGCGCCGACGAAAACAAGAACGGGGCAGCGGCCGTAAACCAAGCTCTTCCTTTTTCTCATTGCTTTCCTAAAACACCCATTCCCATGGCCGACCAAGTTGCCGTAAGCCACGACGTTTCCAAGCTCGTCGAAAAAATCAAGGACATCAAAATTGCCATGATGACCACCATCGAGAATGGCAACGAGCTGCACTCGCGGCCCATGTACACCACCGAGCCCGAAGAAGACGGCACGCTCTGGTTTTTCACCGAGCAAGACTCGCAGAAAGTGGGCGAAGTGCAGCAGGACCGCCACATAAACCTGGGGTATTCCGACCCCAGCGCTAATACCTACGTGGCCATCACGGGCACGGCCCAAGTGGTGACGGACCGCGCCAAAATCAAGGAACTGTGGAACGAGAGCCTGCGCGGCTGGTTCCCCAAAGGCTCCGACGACCCCAACGTGGCCCTGCTGAAAGTCACAATTGACAAGGGCGAATTCTGGGATACCCCGAGCTCGACGCTGCTGCGCGCCTACGCTTACGCCAAGGCCGTACTCACCGGCGAGCGCGACCAGCCCGGCCCCGACCGCCAGTCGGTGGTGCTGCCCAAGTAGGCACCGCGCACTGCCCAATTGCAAAAGGCCGGAAGCAATTCCGGCCTTTTTTTGTTGCAACAACTCCCGGGCGCGCCATTTGGCGGCCTTTCTCCCTGCATGCCGCACACCACGCTCACCGTTTTCACCCTAAAGCCCGGCAACCGCCGCTGGGGCCTGGCCCAGATGGGCACTTCGCCTCGCCCGCTGCAGCGCGTGGCGGGCCTGCGCTTTTTCAAGCTGTTGGGGAGCGGGGCCCGCAACGGCTTTGGGTTTTGGCCCAATCTGGAGCGGTACGGCTTCATGGGCGTGTGGGAGGATGCCGCGGCCGCCGAAGCTTTTTTTGCGCAGCACCCGCTTTGGGCCACCTATCGGCAGCGCAGCGCCGAACTGTGGACGGTGGGCCTCGCCCCCTTGAAAGCCCACGGCTTGTGGGACGGCCAGACGCCCTTTGACTACGCTCCGGCCTCGCCCGCGCCCGCCAACGCGCCGGTGGCCGTGCTCACCCGGGCCAGCATCAGCTGGCGCAAAACGCCGCGCTTCTGGCAATACGTGGAGCCCACCAGCGCGGCGCTGGCCCAGGCGCAGGGCGTGTGCGCCGCCATTGGGCTGGGCGAGCTGCCGGTGGTGCGCCAAGCCACGTTTAGCGTGTGGGAATCGGCGCAGGCCATGCAGCAATACGCGTACCGCGACGCCCGCCACCGCGAAGTCATCCAGCTCACGCGCCGCGAAAAGTGGTACTCGGAAGAGTTGTTCGCCCGTTTTGCCGTGCTGGGCAGCTCGGGCACGCTCGACGGGCGCGAGCCCTTGGCCGGCCTGCCACTGCCCTAGCACCTACCCTACTAAGCGGTTTTTAGGTTGGTGTAGCGAGTCAAAAGTTGAGAGTTAAAAGTTAAAAGTCAGGCCGCTTGCGTTTTACCTTTTAACTCGCTACAAGGCCCCAAACTGCGCCATGGCCCTTTTTGCCGTGTTAGTCGCGCAGCCGGTAGCGCAGGCGCCAGCCCGCGGCGTTGGTGCTGAACTCGGGGTGAGGGTCGGCCTCGCGGGTGACGCCGGCCGCTTGCAGCGCCTTGTGGTCGG
>DASVTG010000449.1:0-5084 GCA_036387695.1 Hymenobacter sp.
CCGCGAAACGGCCGTGTTCGACTTGATGAACAACCTGCAAAACACGCGCAACCTGCTCCAGCAAAACCGCATTCAGCAGCTCAACCAGCAGGCCGAAATAGAGAACCAGCTGCGCGAAGCCAAGCGGCTGTTCGACCTGAACAAAAGCCTCTACGACCAGAAGGTGATAGCGCGGCAGGAGTACCAGCAAACCAAAAACGCCTACGACTACCAGGTACGCCGCCGGCAGCTCAGCCGCCAGGCCCTGCGGCAAGATTCGCTGGCCATGCGCGAGCAAATCAACCAAATGCAGCAGTCGGTGAACCGCATGCAGGGCAACCTGGCCCTAATGCGCCACAAGCTCGACGACCTCACCATCAAGGCGCCCGCGGCGGGCCGCATCACCTCGCTCAACGCGGAAATTGGGGAGCTGAAAAGCCGGGGCCAGCGCATTGGCCAGCTCGACATGCTGACCGGCCTGAAAGTGCGCGCCACCGTGGACCAGTACTACATCTCGCGCATTTTCCCTGGCCAAAAGGGCGAAATCAACGTCAACGGCAAGATGTACCCGCTGAGCGTGAAGAAGATTTTCTCGCAAGTGGCCAAGGGCGTGCAGGTCGATATGGAGTTCACCGGCGCCGCGCCCACGGGGCTGGCGCAAGGCCAGTCGCTGCCCGTGCGCCTGGCCCTGAGCGACCAGACCGTGGCCCTGCGCGTGCCCAAAGGCGGCTTCAACCAGAAAACCGGCGGCAACTGGATTTTCAAAGTGAGCGAAGACGGCGCTAAAGCTTACAAAGCTGACATCCGCCTGGGCCGCCAAAACCCCGACTATTACGAAGTGCTCGAAGGCCTTAAGCCCGGCGACCGGGTCATCACCTCCAGCTACGAGGGCTACGAAACCATGGGCGAACTAGAACTTAAGGCGAAGGCACAATAACGCGGCTCAGAACCCACACAAGTTGCCCGTCATGCTGAGCGCAGTCGAAGCATCTCTACCACGAGAGTAAAATCATTGGTGAGTGCTTTCTATTCGCTGCAACGAAGCGGTAGAGATGCTTCGGCAAGCTCAGCATGACCGTCCTTTTTTATGGAGACTACCTGAAATCAATACCCTGCTTTTCTCACCTTTTTTCTGCAACAAATTACCTTTTCACCTTCACCAGCTCACTGCTTACTCCCATGATTAAAATCGAAAACCTGGAGAAAATCTACCGCACCGACGAGGTGCAGACCAAGGCCCTCAACAACGTGTCGCTGGCGGTGAACGAAGGCGAGTTTGTGGCCATCATGGGGCCGAGCGGCTGCGGCAAGTCCACCCTGCTCAACATCCTGGGGCTACTCGACGAGCCGGACGGCGGCAGCTTCGCCTTTGCGGGCACCGAAGTGGCCCACGCGCCCGAGCGCCGCCGCGCCGAGCTACGCAAGAAGCACATCGGTTTCGTGTTCCAGAGCTTCAACCTGATTGACGAACTCACGGTGGCCGAAAACGTGGAGCTGCCGCTCATTTACCTGGGCATGGGCGCCGCCGAGCGGCAGGAGAAAGTGACCAAGGTGCTGGAGAAAATGCAGATTATGCACCGCCGCAACCACTTTCCGCAGCAGCTCTCGGGTGGCCAGCAGCAGCGCGTAGCCGTGGCCCGCGCCGTGGTAAACGGCCCCCGCCTGATTCTGGCCGACGAACCCACCGGCAACCTCGACTCCAGCAACGGCAACGAGGTGATGGAGCTGCTCACCGAGCTCAACGAGGCCGGTACCACCATCATCATGGTCACGCACTCGGAGCACGACGCCCGCTACGCCCACCGTGTCATCCGCCTGCTCGACGGGCAGGTGGTGCTCGAACACGCGCACGTGTAGCGCCGCAACTCGCGCACCTTGATTCTCTGATGCGCTCACCCCCACTCCTCCGGCCCCATGCTTCAGCATTCCCTGCTTCTGATTTACCGGAACTTCAAGCGGTTCAAAACAACCTTTTTCATCAATCTACTTGGCTTGTCTGTGGGCCTGGCGGGGGCGCTTACCATCTACCTGTGGGTGTACGATGAATGGAGCTTCGACCGGTACCACGCCACTACCGGGCGGCTGTATCAGGTGCTGGAAAACCAGCGCACGGCGGAAGGCACCAACACCTATGGCACGGCGCCGCTGCTAGCCGAGGCATTGGCCGAGGAAATGCCCGAAATCAAGTACGCGGTCGTGGCCACCCCGCCCGATTTCTTTCCTGGGCTCACGCTGGTGGCAAAGGGAAAAACCGTGCGGGCCGACGCAAAATTTGCCGGCAAAGACTTCTTCCGCATCTTCTCCTACAACCTGCAACAGGGTGACGCCAGCCAGGTGCTGGCCAACAAAACCGCCGCGGTGCTCTCTCAGGACATGGCCGCGGCGCTGTTCGGCACGGCAGCCAATGCCGTGGGCAAAACGGTGGAATGGCAACTGGCTGACCTCAAGCAAACCGTCATCGTAACGGGCGTGTTCGGGCCCATTCCGGCCAATTCTACCGACCAGTTCGACGTGGTGCTCAGCTTCGATGCCTTCAAGGGCATCATGAATATGGGGGAGTCGATGAACTGGGCTCAGGACGGGCCTTTCAACACCTTCGTGGTGCTGCACGAGGGCGCCGACGAAGCGCAGTTTCAAACCAAGATTTCGGGCCTGCTCCAACGCAAGCTGGCCACGAACAAGGACCGCGCCTTGCTCGTGCAGCCCTACGCCGACAAGTACCTCCACGGCGAGTACATCAACGGCGTGCCTTCGGGTGGTCGGATTGAGTACGTGAAGCTGTTTTCGGCCATTGCGGTGTTTATTCTGGTCATTGCCTGCATCAATTTCATGAACCTGGCCACGGCCAAGGCCTCGCGCCGGCTAAAGGAAATCGGGGTGAAGAAAACGCTGGGCGCCAGCCGTTTTTCGCTGCTTGCGCACTTTTTGGCCGAATCGGTGCTCATGAGTTTTATCGCGCTGCTCATTGCGCTGGCGCTGGTAGAGTTGTTGTTGCCGCAGTTCAACGACATCACCGGCAAGCAACTTGCGCTGGCCTTCAAGCCGCACTTGGTTCTTTCGGCGCTTGGCATTACGCTGATTACGGGGCTGCTGGCGGGCAGCTACCCGGCCTTCTACCTGTCGGGGTTGCGGCCGGTGGAGGTGCTCAAGGGGCAGCTCGCCGGTTCGGTTGCCGACCTGTGGACGCGCAAAGGGCTAGTGGTTTTCCAGTTCATGCTCTCCGTGCTGTTCATCGTTTGTGTCTTCGTCATCCAGCGGCAGCTAGCCTTCGTGCAAAGCAAGGACCTGGGCTACGACCGCACCGGCGTCGTTGCCTTCGAAGCGGGGGGCAAAGTGGCCCAACAGCCTGAGGCTTTTCTAGCCGAGCTAAAGCGGCTGCCGGGCGTGGTGAACGCCTCTGGCAAGTTGGGCTCGTTTATAGGCACGTACGACGGCGCGGGAATCCCACTGGAGTGGCAAGGCCGGAAGATTCCCGTCCACCACATGGGCGTAAGCTTCGACCTGCTCGAAACGCTGGGCATTGAGCTGAAAGACGGCCGCAGCTTTTCGCCGCAATTCCGCACCGACAGCGTTCAGATTATCGTGAACGAGGCCTTGGTAGCTAGCCTGGGTCTGGAAAATCCCGTGGGGCAGATGCTGGACAAGTGGCGGATTGTGGGCGTCGCCAAGGACTTTCACTTCCAGTCGTTGCACGAGAAAGTGAAGCCCCTCATTTTTCGGTTGGAGCCCAAGGCGACCACTACCATCCTTGTTCGGCTGGCCCCGGGCCGGGAGCAGGAAACCATAGCCCAGCTCCGGCAGCTCTACGCCGCGTTTAACCCAGGGCAGACCCTGACCTACCACTTTCTCGACGAGGACTTCCAGGCCCAATACGCCGCCGAGCGGCGCGTCGGGGTGCTGGCCCAGTACTTCGCCGGCTTAGCTATTCTGATTTCGTGCCTCGGCCTGTTCGGTCTCACCGCTTTCACGGCCGAACGGCGACGCAAGGAAATTGGCATCCGCAAGGTTTTGGGCGCTAGCGAATTCAGCATCGTTTACCTGCTTTCAAGCGACCTCACCAAGCTCGTCGGCGTGGCTATTCTGCTCGCCCTGCCGGTCAGCTACGTGGTGGTGAAGCAGTGGCTGGAAAGCTTCGAGTACCGCATTGCCTTGGAGGTTTGGTATTTCCTGGGGGCGGGCCTCGTGGCGGTGACGGTGGCCTGGCTCACCATTGGCGCGCAAGCCTGGAAAGCCTCCCGAACCAACCCGACGCTCTGCTTACGGGACGAATAATCGCCTCTTGCCTCAGCAGCCAGTAACCTGGGCCTGCATTATACAGCAGGACTTTAAGTGAACAGCATCAACATCTTTTTTCTGCAGGCCACCTAATGGCCAACCTCATCATACCCTCGCCATGTTCAAGAACTATTTCCTCGTGGCCTACCGGAACCTCGTCCGGCACAAAGGCTTCTCCTTCCTCAACATTGCCGGGCTGGCGCTGGGCCTCACCGCCTGCCTGCTGATTGGCTTGTTCGTTTACGACGAGCTGCAATTCGACAAGTTCGTGCCCAATGGCGAGCGGATTTACCGCGTCTACTCAGAGCGCACCACAACCGAAACGCCGGAAACCCTCGCGCCGGTGCCGCCCATGTACGCCACCACCATGAAGCAGGAGTTCCCGGAAGTGGAACAAACCATGCGCATCCTGATGGAGTCGTCCGTGGATTTGCTGGAAGTGGGTGACAAGAAAATCTACGTCGAGAACGGCCTCATTGCCGACTCCACCTTCTTCGAGATTTTCCCGCTGGACTTCAAATACGGCTCGGCTGCCCACGCGCTGGATGCGCCCACGTCGATGGTGCTGGCCGAAGACGTGGCCAAGAGCTTCTTCGGCGACGAAAACCCAGTGGGCAAGGAGATTAAGATGAACAAAACGAGCTTCATCGTGAAGGGCGTTTTGCAAAACAACCTGTCTAAATTTCACTTGAAGGTCAATTCCATCATCCCCCTTTCGGCGGCCGAACTGCCCAAGGAACGCATGAAAAAATGGGGCTGGCACCAGTTTTTCACCTACGTGAAGCTGCGGCCCGGCACCGACGCCCAGCAGACCCAGGCCAAGCTGCGGA
>DASVTG010000450.1:0-10930 GCA_036387695.1 Hymenobacter sp.
GCCGTGGCGTCGATTCAGCACCGGCACCCACCCACAAAAAGAAGAGCCACCCGCAGCAAGCAGATGGCTTTTCTTTTTGATAACCTGGATTCCTAAAACCGCCCGAAGTTCAAACCCAGAATCAACACGATGCCGATGACCATCAGAATCAAGTACGTTTCCACGGCGCCCGTCTGCACGTAGCGCAACAGCGCGCCGCCCCCGTTCACGGCGCGGCCAAAGCCGCCCACCACGGGGTTGATGATGCCGTTTTCCACGAACTTGAACAACCCGCTGGACAGCGCCATGATGGGACGCGTGAACAGAGCGTTGTACAGCTCGTCGACGTAGTATTTGTGGTACACCAGGCTTTCGGGAGCCGAGCGCTGCGCTTCGTCTTCGGCGGGGCGCTGGGCGCGCACCACGTAGAATGCGTAAGCCAGCACGATGCCCAGCACGCCCGCGGCCACCGACAAGCCGATGAGCATCAGCTCGGTGCTGTGGTCGGGCTCAGCTGAGAAAGCAGCCGGCATGATGCGCTGCGAGTAGGTGAAAATAGGCGCCAAATATTCGGCCAGGTAGTGGTGGCCGCCCGTGAACATGGGCGCACCCATGAAGCCGCCCATCGCCGCCAGAACAGCCAGGACAATGAGCGGGAACGTCATCGAAGCGGGCGACTCGTGCAGGTGGTGCTTCTGCTCCTCCGTGCCGCGGAACTCGCCGAAGAAGGCCAGAAACAGCAGGCGGAACATATAGAACGCCGTGAGGAAGGCCGTGAGCAAGCCCATGGCCCACAGCACCTTGTTGTGCTCGTAGGCGTGGCTCAGGATTTCATCTTTGGAGAAGAAGCCCGAGAACGGCGGGATGCCCGAAATGGCCAGGCAGCCGATGAGGAAGGTGAAGAAGGTAATCGGCAGCGCCTTGCGCAGGCCGCCCATGCGGCGCAGGTCCTGCTCGTTGCTCATGGCGTGAATCACCGAACCGGCGCCCAGGAACATCAGGGCCTTGAAGAAGGCGTGGGTCAGCACGTGAAACAGCGAAGTGCTGTAGCCCATCACGCCCAAAGCCAGGAACATGTAGCCGAGCTGCGACACCGTGGAGTAGGCCAGCACCTTCTTGATGTCGTTCTGTGCCAAGCCAATGGTGGCGGCGAACAAGGCCGTGGCCGCGCCCACAATGGCCACTACATTGAGCGTGTCGGGCGCCAGGGTAAACAGCACGTTGGCGCGCAGCACCATGTAAATACCTGCCGTCACCATGGTAGCGGCGTGGATGAGGGCCGAAACCGGCGTGGGGCCGGCCATGGCGTCGGGCAGCCAGGTGTAGAGCGGCAGCTGCGCCGACTTGCCCATGGCGCCCACAAACAGCAGCAGCGTGATGGCCGTGCAAACGCCTACGCCATACGTGCCAAACTGGCCAAGGCTGGCTTTCTGGAACACCTCGGCATATTGCACCGAGTTGAAGGTGAGGTAAATCAGGAAGATGCCGAGCAGGAAGCCCAGGTCACCGATGCGGTTGATGATGAAGGCTTTCTTGGCGGCGTTGTTGTAGTTGGTGTTCTTGTTCCAGAAGCCGATGAGCAGGTAGGAGCACAAGCCCACGCCTTCCCACCCGATGAACAGGATGACAAAGTTGGAACCCATCACCAGCAGCAGCATGCTGAAGATGAACAGATTCAGAAAGCTGAAGAACTTGCCCACGTTCTCGTCGTGGTGCATGTAGCCGATGCTGTACACGTGAATCAGAAAGCCCACGCCCGTCACCAGCAACAGCATAATCAGGCTGAGCTGGTCAATCTGGTACTGAAAGGGGATTTGCAGCGAGCCCACCGAAATCCAGTCGAACAGCTGCACCGTGTACTGGTACTGAAAATTCAGGAACAGCATCACCGAAATCAGGAACGAACCCAGCACGGTGGCGCCGCCAATGAGGCCGGCCACGGTGCCGGAGAGTTTCTTATTCAGCAGCCCATTCAGCAAAAAGCCCAGAAAAGGCAAGAGCGGAATAAGAACGTAGATGAACGTAGCGTAAGGGGCGTTGGCGCCGGGGAGAACGGTTTCTTGCATTGCGGTGAGATGGTGAGATGGTGAATTGGTGAGTTGGCGAACTGGCCAGTTTGATGTTCATCTTGCGCCGCTTGCGCGGTCAAAACGACAAACTCACCACCTCACCATTTCACTATTTCACCACTTAAGCCTGCTGAGCAGGTTGACGTCGGTGGTCTGGAAATTGCGGTAAATCATGACGATGATGCCCAGGCCCACCGAGACTTCGGCGGCAGCCACGGCCATGATGAAGAACACGAAAATCTGGCCGTTGGGGTCGGCGCGGTAGGCCGAGAACGCCGTAAGCAGGATGTTCACCGCGTTGAGCATCAACTCAACGCACATGAAAATAATGATGGCATTGCGCCGCACCAGCACGCCCGTAACGCCGATGGCAAACAGGGCCGAGGCGAAAAAAACGTAGTACTGCAGCGGAACGGTGCGGATAACTTCGGGAACGGTTTGGTCCATGTGTAGAGGGCCGGCGGCGGGACAGTGCAGCCGGCCGGCCGGCAAAGGTATCCTTGAAAAAGGAAAAAGCAGGACCGATTTTGTTGTAACCCGTCAACGTCATGCAGAGCGCAGCGAAGCATCTCGCGTGGGGCAGTAAACCCATCGGTTGAATTAGTTGAGCACGCGAGATGCTTCGCTGCGCTCTGCATGACGTTCACAAACAATCCGAAAGCAAAAGTTAAAGTAATTTCGGGGAGCCGACGTCTGCTGGGTCAGAATGGAAACCATGGCTCTTTCGCTCCCCTCCTCCCTTGCCCCGATGACTGCCTCGCAGCAGGACCGCCAGATTGCCGACGCCGTGCGGCAGCAGCGGCCCCGGCTCCTGCAGTTCATCCGGCGCCGCATCCCCGACGAAGCCGAGGCCGAAGACCTCCTGCAGGACGTCTTCGCCGAACTCGTGGAAAGCTACCGCGTGCTCAAGCCCGTGGAGCAAGCCGCGGCCTGGCTGTTTCGGGTGGCCCGCAACCGCATCACCGACCTCTACCGCCGCAAGCGCCCCGTGAGCCTGGAAGAAGCCTTCGGCGCGGCCGAAGCTTCCGACGACGGCGAGGGCCTGCTGCTGGCCGACCTGCTGCCGGCCCCCGACGACTCGCCCGAAAACCGCTTGCTGCGCGAAACCCTCATGGACGCCCTGGCCGATGCGCTGGCCGAACTGCCAGCCGCTCAGCGCCAAGTATTCGTATGGCACGAGTTGGAAGACAAAACCTTCCGCGAAATGGAAGAAGAAACCGGCGTGCCGCTCAAAACCCTTATTTCGCGCAAGCATTACGCCGTGCTGCACCTGCGCAAGCGGCTGCAGAAACTGTACACCGAATTATTTACCGACTAATTGGTGAAATGGTGATGTGGTGAAATGGTGAGTCAAGTCCGCATCTTTTCGGTAAGCCGCCTTTCACCATCCCATCACCAACTCACCATTTCACCACATCACCATTTTACGTATCATGGACCGTAAATTTTGGCTGCTGCGCGGCCTCCGTTTTTTTCTTTTTGCGGCGTTGTTTCTGGCCGTGGCTGTGTTCGTCACCCAAGCCCTCTGGAACTGGCTGGTGCCGGACTTGTTCCGCGGGCCCGTCATTGGCTTGGGCCAAACCCTTGGCCTGCTGGTGCTGACGCGCATTCTCTTTGGAGGTTTCCGCGGCGGGCAGCCCGGCGGGTGGGCGCAGCGGCGCAAAGCCTGGCAGCAGCGCATGGCCGGCCGCATGGAACACCTCAGCGCCGAAGAGCGCGAAAAATTCCGCCAGCAGATGCAGTCCCGCTGCAGCATGGGCTGGGGCCGCCAGTCCGTTAGTGCCGAACCCGAGGTGAAGCAACACATGTAAACACCCGGCCAAAGCTTCCAATACCACGCAAACAGCGCGATTTCTTCAATGAGGTCGCGCTGTTTTGCATTTAAAAGCATTCAATTAAAGGCCACTACTCAGCCTCCAAAAATATTTCCTGCTATGAAAATTAATGGCTGACCTTCCCAGCCGCATTAGCTAAAGATTAAGTAATAATCCTACTTAATGGAAACTTTCACAGGGTTTTTGGCGGGAAAATCTAATTGCCTTTGCGCGCTACCGGCAGGTGCATTTTGGTAATTAAGCCCATGTAGTTCTATTTTTATTGATTTTATCCAAGATTAAAGTATAATATATTTCGAAAAAAAGAAATCGATTGCGCTTTAAAAATATTATGTTTGCGTCGTTCAATAATAACTAACCTTAGTGCAAACTGCATGGCTCGCACCTCTACTACGTCGTTCCTGACCTTTTGCTTCTTTTTGTTGGCCTTCGCTAGTCAGGCGCAGTACGCGCTGACTAGCATCCCGCGCCGGGCCGACGTCGCTACCGCCCCTGCCCCGGGTGCGCCCACAAAAGCCGTCGCTTACAAGTTGGTGCATGGCGTGGTGCAAGGGGCTGACGGAGCTTTGGCAGGTGCCACGGTGTGGCTGGATGGCACCCGCACCATTGTGGTGACCAATTCCGAGGGTGAGTTCGAGCTACGCGTGCCCACCACAGCCAAGCAAATCAAATTGACTTGCGGCTACGGCGGGCTGCACGAAGAAGAAGTAACCCTAGCCCCAGTTCAGGCGTTGGGGTCAATCTATTTGCTTCGCCGCAAAACCGCAAACGCTAAACCGGTTGCTGCCAACTAGTTCGCGACAGGACTTGGGGCATGCGTTGCCGACACATCTATTCTCACTTTATTCTGCAGAAGAGCATCCTCGTCGCTGAGACCCACTAAATAGCGCAAAAATTCCTTTGATTAATAACGCTTTCGACGCCTATTTGGCAGCGCAGTTCGGCGGTTAAGGCCGTCGTTTTGCGTTGCTTTTTTGTGGCTTTCACGTTCCGCTGGCTAGCCTGGGCGTTTTCACTTGCGGGGCCACCCGTTTTTATTATTCACACAGGCAGCGGCCTGTTCCAAAACAACACTATGATTATTGTTGACAGACAGTTAGAAGCCCGGCAGCGCGCGGGAAAACCCATTCGGGTGGGCTTGTGGGGCGCCGGCGAAATGGCCCAGGGCATGGTGAACCAGGTGATGCGCTACACCCCCGGCATGGAGGTGGCCGTGATTGCCAACCGCACCCTCAGCAAAGCCCACCAAGCCTATGAGTACACCGGCAACAAAGCCGAGGAGTGTTTCGACCTGGCTTCTTTGCAGGCCGTCGTGTCGTCGGGCGGTTTTGCCGTGACCGACAACGCCGAGCTGCTGTGCGAGGTAGAAGGCCTGGACTTGCTGGTGGAATGCACCGGCACCATCCACTTCGCTGCCGGGCTCATCATGAAAGCCATTGAGCACAAGCGGCACGTGTTGCTGTTCAACCCCGAGATTGACGCCACCATTGGGCCGATTTTGAAGGTGTACGCCGACCGGGCCGGCGTGATGCTGAGCGGCTGCGAGGGCGACCAGCCCGGCTGCATCCTAAACCTCTACCGCATGGTGAAGGGCATGGGCCTGACGCCGCTGGTGCTGGGCAACATTAAGGGCCTGCAGGACTTTTACCGCAACCCCACCACCCAGGCCGGCTTTGCCGCCCAGTGGAAGCTGACGCCCGAAATGGTGACCTGCTTCGCCGACGGCACCAAGATTTCCATCGAGCAGGCCTGCGTGGCCAACGCCACGGGCATGGGCGTGGCCCAGCGCGGCATGCTGGGCTACCGGCACGACGGCCACATCGACGACATGACCACCTGGTTTGACGTGGAGGAGCTGAAGCGCCTCGGCGGCATTGTGGACTACGTGGTGGGCCCGAAACCCGGCCCCGGCGTGTTCGTGTTCGCCACCACCGACGACCCCAAGGTGCAGCACTACCTGGCGTACGGCAAGCTGGGCCCCGGCCCGCTCTACAGCTTCTACATCCCCTATCACCTCATCTACGCCGAGATTCCGAACTCCATTGCGCGCATGGTGCTGTTTAACGACGTCATCATGGAGCCGCTGGGCGCCCCGGTAGTGGAGGTGATTACCCAGGCCAAAACCGACCTGAGAGCCGGCCACCAGCTGGACGGCCTGGGCGGCTACGACACCTACGGCCAGTGCGAAAACGCCGACGTGGCCCGCCGCGAAAACCTGCTGCCCGTGGGCTTGGCCGAAGGCTGCGTGCTGAAGCGCGACGTGCCCCGCGACCACGTGCTCACGTTCGACGACGTAGAGCTGCCCGCCGACAACCTGGTGCAGCGCCTCTACCGCGAGCAAAACGCCTTGTTCTTCCCCGAATACCAGGCTACCGCCGCCCCCGCACTGGCTTAGCTGCGCAGCCCTGAACGAGTACCCCGAATTGAAAATTCGGGGTACTCGTTCAGGGCTGCGCAACTGACCCGGACGGCTTCTTGCCCCGGCTCCTTCTTCCAACTTTCACCCTCACCTGACTATATATTTTATGATTGCTGACTCGCCAGCCAAAATCGACAACCGCATTTTGCGGGAAGACATGGAGGCCATCTACAAAAACCTCACTACCCAGGAACTCGACAAGCTGCGCAACTCCACCGTCCTGCTCACCGGCTGCGGCGGGTTCTTGGGGTACTACTTCATGCACTTCTTCGCGCACTACGCCGAGGAGCTGCAAATCAAGCGCATCATCGCGCTGGAGAACTTCCTGACCGGCACCAAAGGCTGGTTGGACACCTTGGTGGCCAGCAACCCGGACATCATCAAGCTGCACGAATTCAACGTCATCACCGACTCGGTGGCCGACGTGCCGGGCGCGGCCGAGGCCGACCTGGTCATTCACATGGCGTCCATCGCCTCGCCCACGTTCTACCGCATCTACCCCATCGAGACGGTGGACGCCAACATCACCGGGCTGCGCCGCTTGCTCGACTTCTACGCCGACAAGCAGCTGCGCGGCTTCCTGTTCTTCTCGAGCAGCGAGATTTACGGCGACCCGTTCCCCGAATTCATCCCCACGCCTGAAACCTACCGTGGCAACGTGGCCACCATCGGCCCGCGGGCTTGCTACGACGAGGCCAAGCGCTTCGGCGAGACGCTGTGCTACTTGTTCGCGCAGAAGCACAACATGCCCATCGGGCTGGCGCGGCCCTTCAACAACTACGGGCCGGGCATGAACATCAACGACAAGCGCCTGCCCGCCGACTTTGCCAAAGCCGTGGTGGAAGGCCGCGACCTGGAAATCCTGTCCGACGGCACGCCCACGCGCACGTTCTGCTACATCTCGGACGCCATCACGGGCTACCTGAAGGTGATGCTGCACGGCGAATTCGACGTGTTCAACATCGGCATGGACCAGCCCGAGCTGTCGGTGCGCGAGTTTGCCGAAATCTTCAACCTTGAAGGCAAGGAGATTTTCGACTACCAGGGCAAAATCTCCTTCAGCCAGTCGCAGGACAAGGAGTACATGACTGACAACCCCAACCGCCGCTGCCCCGACCTGACCAAGTCGCGCGCCGTGCTCGGCTACAACCCCGCCGTGGATGTGCAACAAGGCATCCGGCGCTACCTCCAATTCCTCCACCACACCAACGGACAACTCGCATGATTACGGTACTCGGCCTCGGCTTTGTGGGCCTGACCACGGCCCTGGGCTTCAGCAAAAAAGGTTTTAAAGTTTACGGCATCGACGTAAACGAGGCGCGGATGGCCAAAATCCGCCAGTACGAAGTGCCGTTCTACGAGCCCCACCTCGACGAGGTGCTGCGCGAGGAGCTGGGCCAGAATTTCATCATCGACACGCCGCTGGCCGAAGCCGTCAACGACAGCAAGGTCATCATCATTTGCGTGGGCACGCCCGGCAACGCCGACGGCAGCGCCAACCTGACTTACCTGCTCGACGCCGTGAAGCAGGTGTTCGAGGCGAGCGAAGGCGACTTCAAGGTCATCGTAACCAAATCGACCGTACCGCCCTCCACGGTTTCCGCGAAAGTGAAGCCGGTGGTGGACGAGTTGAACCGGCAGTACAACAAGCCGGTGGGCCTGGCGTCGAACCCGGAGTTTTTGCGCGAAGGCTACGCCTGGGACGACTTCATGAACCCCGACCGCGTGGTGATTGGCGTGGAGGACGAGCAATCGAAGGAGCTGTTGAACCAGATTTACCTGCCCTTCAACGCGCCGGTACACTACGTGAGCTTCAACTCGGCGGAGTTCATCAAGTATCTGTCGAACACACTGCTGTCGACGCTCATCAGCTTCTCGAACGAGATGGCCATGATTGCCGAGCACATCGGCGACATCGACGTGCCCAGCGCCTTCAAGATTCTGCACCAGGACAAGCGCTGGAGCGGCACCCCGGCCGCCATGGCCAGCTACGTGTACCCCGGCTGCGGCTACGGCGGCTATTGCCTGCCCAAGGACACGGCGGCCCTCAGCAGCATTGCCCAGGAGCACGGCTTCGAGGCCAAAATCCTCAACGGCAACCTGCGCATCAACGAGGAAATAATGGAGCACAAGGCTAATCAGATTATGCAGGCCGCTACGCCCGAAAGCCGCATCGGCATCCTGGGTTTGGCCTTCAAGAGCGGTTCGGATGACGTGCGCCTAAGCCCGAGTAAGTTCATCATCGAGAAGCTGTTGGCCAAGGGCTACACCAACGTAGTGGCCTACGACCCCATGGCCAACGAGGTATTTGCCCACGAGTACAATCTGCCCATCGCCTACGCCAACTCTTTGGAAGAACTGGTGGCCCAAGCCGACGAGCTGGTGTTGCTCACGAGTTGGTCAGAGTTCAAGCAGAACAAGCAGTTGCTGAACACCAAGCGCCTGTTTGATTTCCGCTATGCCCTGGCGGAGCCGCTGACGCAAAACCCGGCTGTGCAAGCATCTTAATTTGGGTTGAGATTGACGCTTAACAGGGCTGGTAGAACGGGGTAGCCGTTCCACCGCCCCTATTCTTTTACTGTGCTTTGTTTGTAAAAATCCTTGGTCAAATGACCAAGGATTTTTTTATTAGCCGAGAACAGTAGGGTTTACTTTCTATTGATTTAAAGAATGTTATCATTTTATAACCTTTTAAACGCAACAACCGTATATGAATGGTCTTAAATTGATTCAAAGAGAAATTTGTATAATTCAACACGTGAACATACATTTACTCACAACTTTAATTTTAACCAGTCCAACTATGCGTTTTTCTCTACTATTGACCATTGCCACTTTGCTAAGCACCATTTGCGCCACCAGCGCAGACGCCCAAGTGGCTTTCACCAAACCCAACGTTGACGCCACGGCGGACAACGGCAACACCGGCCCGACCGAAGCGAGCGGTGCAGACGAGAAAATTTTGCTCGTCGGCAAAATCACCAACCCCGCCGGAGTACTGCCCGGCGCGGTGGTCATTTTGAAAGACAGCAAGCAAATGGCCGTAACCAACGCCGACGGCGAATTCCAATTTGAAGTGCCGGCCGCTGCCGGGGCGCTGAAAGCTGTGGTGACCTACGCTGGCTACGCCGACGAGGAAATGACACTCAATGCCGCCGCCAGCGAGTCGACGGTGAGCCTCACCAATGCCCGCGTGATTGTGGTGTCGCGCCGCCAGCGGTTGAAGGCGTACATGAAGACGGCTCGCAAGCAAGTGAAGCACGATTTGAAGCAAGTACACAAGTAGCCCAATTGAACCACTCAGTGCTGGTAGGCCCAGCAAAAAGCCCCGACTCGTGCAGAGCCGGGGCTTTTTGCTGAACGAAACTGTTGCGCTACAGTTCTTTCACGTTGTCATCGAGGCGCCGGTCAATAATCATATTGTAGGGGTCTACGGCGACGGAAGCGGGCTTTTGCCTGACCACGAAGCTGAGCTTGTTGTCGCCGGGGCGCAGGCGGCGCTCGAGGTGCTGGCTGGCTTGTTCGAGGCGGTCGTCGTCCAGCGCCGCCAGGTAGAGGTAGTAGTGCGCGTAGAGCTTGGAAGGCAACTCCTGGGGCAGTGCGGCAGCGGCCGCAAGCAGGCCCAGCGGCAGGTGGCGGGGCCGGGTACCGGCCATGGAATGCGCCAGCGTCGTAGTCAGAGCCAGGTCGAGTTGCCCCACCGCGTCGTTGCGCCACAGGTGCAAGGCCCGGCTGCCATCGGTGTAGAACCCGCCCATGTGGGCGGGAATCAGCGTGACTACCGCCAGCATCACCGAAATGCCGCCGCTCGCGGCCAGGGACAAGGACAATGCCCGGCCCACGGCCGAGGTAGCGGCCGGCAGCAGCGCGTAGATGCCAAGGCTCACCGCGGCCCACGCCAGGCTACCCAGTGGCCCACCCAACGCAAACGCGATGAAGCGACGGCGCAGGTTGGCGGCGTCGGGGGGCTGGCAAATGGCCATGCCGCCAGCCAGGCTCAGGTTTTTGTTCCAAGCAAAGTGCAGCCCGCCGGCTTCGCGCTTCCACATGAACGGCCCCACCACCAGCCAGCGAAACCGAAATCCTTGCCCCTGCCCCATCCACACATGGCCCAGCTCGTGCAGGAGCACGGCCAGCAGCCAGGCCACGGGCAGCAGTGCCAGCACCGCCAGCAGCGGCCTCTTGCCCAGGTGCCGGGCAGAATGCGCTGCTAGGCCATACCGCGTGCCCAAGTAGCCCATGGCCCTGCCCAATAGCAGCATCGCCAAGAAGAACAAGGGTTTATAAACCTTTTTCATGATTACCGGCCGACAACGAAGCGCGCAAATTAGCTGAGCTTTCGCAGTAATCGACCGGACATAGCAGCAGAATGATAAGTTATTGCGCTCGCGCAGAAGCCTAGCAGTCGTTTGCCAATAAGCAGCACGTCCTGCTCATTCTTCATTAAGCCGCAGGCGTCTATTGCCCGCCTTGTTTGCTGCCGCCGCCCTTCACGTCGTCGTTGCGGATGGACTTGCGCTGCTTGCTCTGCTGCTCCTGGCCGAAGCGGTAGGCAAAGCTGAGGCGAAACGAGCGCTGGAAGGCCCGGGTCTCGTGGGTTTCGCTGAAGGCGGGCGTGTTCGTGGTGC
>DASVTG010000451.1:0-6145 GCA_036387695.1 Hymenobacter sp.
TATTAGGTTGTCATGCTGAGCTTGTCGAAGCATCCCTACCGCAACAGTAACCAAGCTGAACCAACGAAGAGGTAGAGATGCTTCGACAAGCTCAGCATGACGTTCTTCTCTTATTTTCTCTTCTGATAAACCTAGGTACTCAGCGGCTACTCGCCTACAAAAGCTACCGCCCTGGTCCAGCCGGCGCTGCCGCCCTGCACCTTCACCGGGAAGGCGCTGACGTTGAAGCCGGTTTTGGGCAGCTGGTCGAGGTTGGTGAGCTTCTCAATCTGGCAGTATTCGTGCTCGCGGCCCACGAGGTGGGCAGCGAAAAGCACGCCCGCGCGCGGGTTGCTTTTGTAGTCGGCGGCCTGGTATTTCATCGGAATGTCCCAGCCCCAGGTGTCTATGCCCATTACCTTGATACCCTGGCCGATAAGCCAGCGCGTGGCCTCGGCCGACACGCCGGGACCCGAGCGGGCGTAGGCCGGGTCGAACATCTTTTTGTCGGTGCCGGTGTGAATCAGCACGATGTCGAACGGCTTGAGCTGGTAGTCTATTTGGGCCAGGGCCCCTTCGAGGTCGGCCACCGTGAGGGCGTAGCCGTCGGGCTGGTCGAGGAAGTCCAGCACCACTCCCGCGCCAAAAAACCACTCCAGCGGCAGCTGGTCGATGGTGCGGGCCGGCCGGCCCTCCGAAGTGGGCCAGTAGTGCCAGGGCGCATCGACGTGGGTGCCGGCGTGGCCGGTGAGGGTGAGCGTTTCGCCGGCCAGGGCGCGCCCGCCCTCAAAATCGCCGGGCTCCACGCCCGCCATGCGGGCCATCATGCCCACGCTGGCCTCGTGGTTTTCGTACTTAATGTCGAAAGGCAACGGGTCTTTAATGTCGCGGCCCAGGGGCACGGAAAGGTCTATAAATTTCATCGGATTGCCGGTTAGAATAAACTTGGTTGGCCTTGGCTTGCAGGCGCTGCGGCGTGCCGCACCCGGTTCCACACGATGGGCGTGGTCAGCTTGCCCAGCCCCGTGATTTCCAATTCCACCACATCGCCTGGCTCCAGCCAGCGGTGGGTTTCAGGGCCGAGCTCCATGAGGCAGCCCCAGCCCACGGTGCCCGAGCCGATGACGTCGCCGGGGTACAGCGTCACGTCTTCCGAAGCGCGGGCCAGCATCTGGCCGAAGGTGTAGTGGACGGTGCTAAAGTTGCCATCCGAGAGCAGGCGGCCGTTGACGGTGGCGGTCATGCGCAGGTCGTGGCGGCCGTCGGGGGTGGCGTAGGCGGCCAGCTCGTCGGGGGTGGCAATGTATGGGCCTATGCTGGTGGCGAAGTCCTTGCCCTTGGCGGGGCCCAGCATCACGCGCATCTCCTGGGCTTGCAGGTCGCGGGCGGTCCAGTCGTTGAGGATGGTGTAGCCCAGGATGTACTCGTGGGCGTCTTCGGGCCGGATGTCGTGGCCTTCCTTGCCGATTATCACGGCCAGCTCCAACTCGTAGTCGAGGCGCTCGCAGCGGGCCGGGCGGGCGATGGGCTGGCCGGGGCCGGCCATCACGCTGGCGTTCGAGAAGTAGAACACCGGAATCTGGTACCACTCCGGCGGCACCGGGTGGCCGGCCCGCGCCGTGGCGTTTTTGATGTGGGTTTCAAAGGTGAGAAAGTCCCGGAAGCTGGGCGGGTTGGGCAGCGGGGCCAGGAGCTGCACGTCGGCCAGCGGGTGGGTGGCGGGGGCGGCCAGCAGGTCATGGGCATCGATGAGCTGGCGGTGCCGGGCGTAGTCGGCGATGAACGTCAGCATATCGGGCGGTAGGGCGCCTTGGCTGGCGGCGTGCATGTCCACCACCCCATCGGGGAGGAGCCAGCCCGCCCGCGCCTGCCCGGCGGGGTTGCGGAAGGTAATGAGCTTCATCGAAATCAGAATTTATAAGCAGCCGTGAAGTACAGGGCCCGGGGCAGCACCGAAAGCGTCGAGTACACCTGGGTGGGGTTGGCCTCGCGCATGGCCGGCGTGAAGCCCTGCGTGTCGAGGGCCGCCGGGAAGCCGCCGGGCGCGGCCCAGCTCAGGATGCCGTAGGTGTTGAACACGTTGTTGAGGCTGGCCTGCAGCAGGAAGTGCTTGTTGAGGTTGTAGCCCGCGTTCAGGTCAAACGTGTTGTAGGCCGGCAGCTTAAAGGCGTTGGCCACGTTGGCCCAGCGCGCGCCCATGTGCTGGTACGTCACTGAAGCGTAAAACTTGTCGACGCTGTACGTGGGCGTAATGGTCAGCATCAGCGGGGCCACGTTGTCGGTGTTGTTGCCCGAGAAATTCACCCGCACGTCGTCGCCCGCGCCGTTGGCATTGGCCAGGAATACCTGGTAGTCGAGCGCCTTCGAGCGCTGTGCGATGCCCACCGCCCGCAAGCTCAAATGCGGCGTAAAGGCGTAATTGGCTTCCACTTCCAGGCCCGCGGTTTCCACCTTCTGGTACACCCGCGGCGGGGCGTAGTAGGTCAGGTCCACGTTCTGGAAAATCTGGAAATTGGGCACGTTCGACAGCAGCGTGTAGAAGGGCGTGATGAAGACGTTGAGCTTCTCGTTGCGCACTTTCAGGCCCAGCTCGGCCATCTGGGTGCTCTGGGCTTCCACCGCGATGTTGGAAGTGAGCGACTGGTTGGCCACGTCGAAAAAGAACCCCAAATCCGGCGACTTGCGGCCCTGCGAGTAGCGCCCGTACAGCGCCAGCCCCTCGCTGAACTTGTAGTTGAGGCCCGCCGAATAGGAGAGCGTGGAAATGCTTTTGTCGAAGCCCTGCTCGGGGCTGGAGCCCAGCACGCGGTTGTCGTAGAGCGTGGCGGCGTTGCCGTCGGCGCCCGTGGGGCTGTCGGCCCGGCGCACCGGGGTGGTGAGGCGCGACTCGATGCCGTAGTTCTCGTAGCGCAAGCCGTAGTCGAGGTTCAGCTTGTCGGTAATGGTCCAGTTATGGCCAAAAAACACGGCCTTTTGCGTCACCAGGGCGTTGTTGTAGTAAGTGCCGCCGCCGCCGTAGTTGGCCACGCCGTTGGGGTCGGTCAGGTTGAAGGTTTGCCCCGCCAGGTTGGTGTAGTTGATGCCCACCAGCTGCGGCCGGTTCTCCACGGTGCCGAAGCCCTGCGCCAGCGGCAGCACGTTGTCGCGCCGGGTGCGGGCCTGCGAAAAGTAGCCGCCCAGCGTGAAGCTCATCTTCTCCAGCCGCTTGGTGATGGCGCCTTGGTCGATGATTTCCGAAATGCTGATGTCGTTGTACGACAGCGGGTTGTAGAACAGCGAGTTGGGTTGCACGCCCGCGCCCGGCAGGTTCAGGTTGTTGGGAACGAGGCGGATGCCCGCCGGCCCCGTGGGCGGCAGCTGCTGCACCGAGCCGTAGGACGCGCCCGTGCCGGGGTTGAAGAAGTTGTAGGTGCCGAACCGCCCGGCCATGCCCGCCACGCCGTAAAACGTAATCTGGTCGACCCGCACCGGGAACACAATCTGAGTCGAATTCAGCGTGTTGCGCTTCTGCGAGTAGCGCACGTTGTTGGTGAGCGTCCAGCTGTCGTCAAACAGCTCCTGCTCCCAGTTCAGCCCAATGCTTTTGTCGGCGTAGAGGCCCACGTTGCGCGAGTCGTAGTTGACGTCGGGCCCACCCGAGATGGCTCCTGGCACCCGGGCCTGCACCGCCTGAATCAGGGTCGAGCTGCTGTTGTTGAAGCCTTCCACCGGCTTGGGGTCGGTGTAGCCCACGGTCGGGGTTTGCTCGAATTGCGCCGTGCGGTCGTGCAAAAACTTGCCGTACAGCTTCAGCGAGCCAGTTTTGTACTTCTTCACCACGTTGGCTTTCATTTGGCCACCGTAGCTGAGCGGGTAGCCGGGGTACTTGGGCCCGTTGGCGTAGCGGTAGAAGCCGCCCACGTTGAAGGTCAGGTCCTTGGCCGCGTTCAGGGGCCCGCCCACGTTGGCGTCCACGCGGTAGTAGGGCTGCCGCACGTTGCCCTCTAGGCCGTAGCGGGTGCGCACCTCGCCCCCAAACGTTTCGCCGCCGGTCTTGCTGATGTAGTTGAAGATGCCGCCCGGCGCGTTGGCCCCCAGAATGGAGGCCGTGCCGCCGCGCACCGCTTCGACTTTGGCAATGTTGAGGTCGGCGCGCAGGTAGCCGTCGGGCTTGAGGGTGGGGTCGGTGGCGCTGCTGCCCGGCGCCCCCATTATCGGGAGCCCGTCTTCCTGCAATGACACGTAGTAGAAGCCGCCGCCCACGTTCAGCCCCCGCGTGTACACCGAGCTGTTCACCTCGCCGCGCGAGGCGTTCACGTATACCCCGGGCACGTTGCGCAACAGGTCGGTGGCGCTGTTGGGCACCACCCGCTCAATCTGCTGCGACGAGATGGACGAGATGGCCACCGAGGCGTCCATGCGCGTGCGCCGGTCAAACACGCCCGTCACCACCACTTCCTCCAGGCTTTTGGTGTCGGGCACGAGCTGCACGTCAACGGTGGTGCGCCCGTCGGTCACGGCCACCTCGCGGGCCAGGTAGCCGATGTAGCTGATGACCAGCGTCAGGGGGCCTTCGTCGGCCACGCTCAGGCTATAGGTGCCGTCGGGGTTGGTGGTGGTGCCGTTGGTCGTGCCCTTCACCACCACGGTGGCGCCGGGCAGGGCCGTGCCCTGCTGGTCGGTTACCTTGCCCTGCACCGTGCGCTGCACGCGGAGCTCCGCCGCGGGCAGGAGGCCATGAGCGGCGGCTGGGAAGGCGGCCGCCCCCAGCAGGGCCGCCAGCAAGTAGGAGGGAAGCGAGTGGGCGCGACGGCCCCCGGCGGGCAAGGTTGGCTGCATGGGATGGGGTGGGATTTGAAGTGGCACAGGTAGTAGCAACCCGAGCATAAGCTTGATAACCAATTGGATAGTCGGCTCAAATGTCCGCCGCGAAGGATAAACTTCGGTAGGTGCTCGTCCCAATACCTGACGCGCCGAACGCAGAAGTTTCCTCGTGGTTGCTGGGCCAAATTTGGGGTGATTATCCACTCACTCACTAGGGCAAAACCAGCCATTGCCCTGCAAAATCAATCCAACTGCCGGTACTCGGTGGGCGTGAGCTTGGTCTTAGCCTTGAAGAAGCGGCCAAAGTCGCTGGGGTCCTGCTCCCCAATTTTGTACGCTATTTCGCTGATGGTCAGTTTGCTTTGCTTGAGCAGCACTTTGGCTTCGAGTAGAATCATCTCGTCCAGCAGGTCGTGGGCCGACTTGCCGGTCACGGCTTTCACGCACTTGTGCAGGTGGTTGGGCGACACGGCCAGCAGGGCGGCGTACTCGGCCACCAGGTTTTTCTCGCCGATGTGCTGGGCCAGGGCCGTCTTGTACTGCTGCGTGATGCGCAGGGCCGCGTTTTGCACGCCCTTTTCGGGCGGGGTGGCGTAGCGCCGAACTATCACAAACAAGGCCAGCAAGTACACCTGAATCAGGGCGTAGCGGTCGGGGTGGGCGCTCAGGTACTCGGCCTCGATGCTCGTGAGCAGCCCCACCACCTGGGCCACGGCCGCGGGCTCGATGCGCACCACCGGGTTGCCGATGAGCTGCATAAAGCTGAACTCGGTGGTGACGTCGTGCTGAATAAAGCGGTGGCGCAGCAGCTCCGCGTCGAAGTGGCAGTAGAAGCCCGCCGCGTCGGCCGTCATCAGGTCGTGGGTGGTAATCTGGTAGGCGGGCAGGAAAAAGAAGGTATTGGCGTCGATGGCGTGGTTGTCGAGGCCCTTGCTGCGGGCAGTGTGGCCCCGCGTGAGGAACATAAAGTCGTGCACCGTTTTGCGGTGCGGCAGCAGCGGCAGCTTCATGGCATCTTTGAAGCTCTCGACGCGGCTGATGTAGAAATAATTGGACGGCGGCCGCAGCGCCTGGGCCTGCGCCGACGACTCAAAGAAGGCTTCCCGGAAATCAAATGGCCCAAGGGTCGGAACATCTTCTTTTTTCATAAGAAATTCTTATCAAGAAATCCGAAAATACGATGAAAGTTAGCTGGTTTTTAATTGGTTATTTGCAGTGGTTAATCCGCTGCCGACTTGTTCTGGCAGTCGTTCTGCCGTTCGCCTCACCCCCTAGCCCCCTCTCCGAAAAGGAGAGGGGGAACTAGCCTTAGTTTTTAGCTTCTGGTCATGCTGACGAAGGAAGCATCTCATCCGGTTCGCAC
>DASVTG010000452.1:0-7258 GCA_036387695.1 Hymenobacter sp.
CAGTTAAAAATTCAGTTAAAAGTTAAAAGTGAAGATTTAAAATCAGATGCATGCATTTAACTCTTCACTTTTAACTTTTAACTGATTTTTCACCGAAAGCCCGGGCTTCAGGCGGTTATTCCAGCGGAAGCTGGCGGTTGAAATGGTTCTCCAGCACCTCGTTGAGCTTCTCCTTGGTGAGCGGCTTGTTCAAAAAACCCGCAATATTGAGTTTCCGCACCCGGTCCACGTCCTGCGGGTGCAGCGAAGTGGTGAGCATGACGATGATGATGGCGTTTTTCTGTACCAAGGGCAGGGTATCGTAGGCCTCCAGAAAGGCAAATCCGTCCATCACGGGCATCTTCACGTCCAGCAAAATCAGGGCCGGACACTCCTCGCTGGCCTCGTGGCAGTGCACCTGCAACAAGTCCAGCGCCTCCTGGCCGTTGGCCGCCACCAGCAGCTTATTGGCCACCTCCAGCCGGGTCAGCAGCAGCCGGTTGAGGTAGTTGGTGGTTTGGTCGTCGTCGACCAGCAGGGCGCAGGAAAGCTTTTGCATGGATAAGAATGGAAAGCCAAGAAGGCCTTGGTCGGGGCGCCGGTCCGCGGGGCTTACTTGGTAAAGTAAACCACAAAGGTGGTACCCGCGCCCAGCTTGGAGTGCACCGCAATGCGGCCGCCGGCATTCTCCACCATCTTCTTAACCATGTAAAGACCTATGCCCGAGCCCTCCACGTGGTCGTGAAAGCGCTGAAACATGCCAAACAGCTTCTGCTCGCTGGCGGGGTCCAGCCCCAGGCCGTTGTCCTGCACCTGCAGCACCACGTGCTGGTCTTCCTCGCGGGTGTGCACGCGCACCTGCGGCGGGCGGGCGGGGTCGCGGTATTTTAGCGCGTTGCTGAGCAGGTTGTAGAGCAGCGAGCGCAGGTTTTTTTCGGAGAACAACACCGTGGACGCACCCGAAACGTCCACTTCAATCTGCGCTTCGGTGGCTTGCACCAGCGGTTCCAAATCCAGGCTCACGTCGCGGATGATGGCGGCCAAATCCACCGGCTCGCTGGGGCGGCCGTGCTCTTTTTGCAGCTTGCTCACGTCGGTGAGGTGCTCGATGGTGCGCTTGAAGCGGTTCACCGAGTCCTGCATCAGGTCGAGCAGCGGCTGCACGGGCTCGGTTTGGGCCGTGTCGGCGGGCAGCTCCAGCAGCAAGGCATCGAGCAGGCCTTCGATGTTGCTGATGGGGGCTTTGAGGTCGTGGCTGGCCGTGTAAATGAAATTGTCCAGGTCCACGTTCACGCGGGTGAGCTGGTCGTTGTTGTCGCGCAGCTGGCGCTGGGCCAGGGCGATGCTTTCCAGGGCCAGCTTGTGCTCGTGAATGTCGGTATAGGTGCCAATCCACTGCACCGTTTCGCCGTGCTGGTTGCGCGAAGGCATGGCCCGGCCCAGCATCCAGCGGTACTCGCCGGTGGCGTTGCGCAGGCGGCATTCCACTTCAAACGGCTCGCCCGTGCGCAGGCTTTCCTGCCAGCGCGCCAGGGCCGTGGTGGCGTCGTCGGGGTGCAGGCGTTCGCGCCACGAGCGGCCTTCGGCGGGCCCCTGCCCTTGGGCCTGGCCGATGTAGTCGTACCAGCGGCGGTTGCGGTAGGTGTGCTCGCCCTGGGCGTTGGTGGTCCAGGCAATCTGGGAGATGCCTTCCAGCACGCGGCTGGCCTCGGCGGCGGCGCGCTCGCCCACCAGCCGGGCGGCTTCTTCCCGCCTCAGCTCTTCGTTTTTGCGGTCGAGCAGGGCGTTTTGCTTGGCCACCTGCGCCCGAATGGCCGTGATTTCGCGCTGGGCCGACAAGTCCGTGACGATGACGGCCAGCGCCGGCGTTTCGTTGAAAGCCAGCAAATTGGTCGACACCGAAAACGGCACTAGGGCGCCGGCTTTGGTTTGCAGGGGCAGTTCGCCCTTGCTCTTGCCCATCCAGCCCAGGTGCACCAGCTCGGCCCAGGCGTCGATGAACGCGGCGGGCACAAAGTCGTCGAAATTGCTGCCCATCACCTCGCCCAGGGGGCGGCCCAGCAGGTCGGCCAGGCAGGCGTTGCAGTAGAGCACGGTGGCGTCTTCGCTCAGCAGCACGGCACCTTCGTTCATCTGCTCAATCAGCATGCGGTAGCCTTGGTCGGCCCCTTGCAGCGTGAAAATGCGCGGCCCCTCAACGCCCTGAACCGCCAGGGCGTCCACGGCCCCCGTCCGAATGGCGTGAATCAGCTCCTGCGCTTCCTCCATCTGGTAGCGCAGCTCCTGGTTTTCCACGGCCAAGGCCCTCGCGTTGGCGGTGTCCTTGTCCTTATCCATTGCCATCGGATGGGGAATCGAGCGGCGTTGGCAGCACGCCCAGCGCTTTCAGCACCCGCTCGCGGTCCGACAAGTCGCCCACCAGGCGGCGCACCAGCCCGGGCCGCAGCTTCACCAGCGTGGGCACCCCGATGAGGTCCTGCTCCTGGGCCAGCTCGGGCTGCTGGTACACGTCCACAATCAGCAATTCGTAGCGCCCTTTCAGGTACTGCTCGCAAATGTCTTTGATGTTGCGCACGGCGCGCGTCGAATTGTGGGTGGCGCCGGTGATGTACAGGTGCAGCAGGTATTCAGGCCCCGGTTGGTCCGTGGGTTCCGTGAGTGGTTCCATCGGCCGGGTTAGTTGCTGGCCAAGGGGCGCACGTCGAGGCCCACCAGCACCCGCTCTTCGTCCGACAAGTCGCCGATGATTTTGCGGATGGGCTCGGGCACTTTGCGCACCAGCGTGGGAATGGCCAGAATCTGGTCGCCTTCCGCCAGCTGCGGGTTCACCAGCAAGTCAATTACTTCCAGCTTGTAGCGGCCCGCCAGGTGCAGCTCGCAGTAACGTTTCAGGTTGGCCAGCGCGGTCATGGACTTCAGGGTTTGGCCGGCCACGTACAGGCGCAGCTCCCAGGTTTCTTCGTTGTTGTCTTCGGCTAATGCTGCTTCCATGGCACGGGTGGTGAGGCGAAGGCCCGGAAAGGGTGCTTCAATCTCAGTCATACGGATTACTTGTGGCTTTCGCCGGTTCCCGGCTTTTGGGGCCGGCCGGGTGTGGCGGCCGTGCGCGGCTTGCTTTTGGCCTTCGTTTGCTGGCGGTGCTGCTGCTCGTCGGTGCTGATGAGCCGCAGCTCCTCCTCCACCGACTCAAATTCGGTGCGCAGGTTGGCAATGGTGGCTTCCAGCATGCGGCGGCGGCGCTCCAGCTCCCGGTCGCGGCGCTCGGTTTCCTGGCGGGCGGCCAGCTCCTGGGCGCGCTCCTGCAACTGCTGGGTGAGGCGGCTGGCCCCGGTCACGATGCCCGTGGGCCCGAGCACCACGTCGAGCAGCTCGATGCCGTTTTCGGTCACGATGAACTCACGCACCTGATTGGAATGCGCCATGCCGCGCGACTTGAGGATGCTCAGGCCGCGGTTGCGCTCGCCGATGCCCTCCAGGTCGCGCACCGAAATCCAGGTGTCCACCAGCGACGACACGCCCTCGTCGGTCATCTCCTGCTGCTGCCCGCGCCCGTTCACCAGCGCCGTAAACAGGGCCGTGATGCCGCTCACCTTCAGAAAGTCGATGAGCCGGGTGAGCATGCTGCGCACCTCCGAGATGTTGCCCACGGTGATGAGGTTGGTGATGGGGTCGATGACCACGGCGTGGGGCTTGAACTCCTTCACCAGGCGGTGCAGGGTCACGAGGTGCTGCTCCAGGCCGTTGAGCGTGGGGCGCGACGCCTCGATGCGCAGCCGGCCTTCCGCCACGTGCGCCTGCAGCTCAATGCTCACCGATGACATGTTGCGCATCAGCTGCTGCGGCGACTCCTCGAAGGCGAAGAACAGGCAGCGGTTGCCCTCTTCACAGATTTTTTCGGCGAAAGCAGCCGCCAGCGTGGTTTTGGCGGTGCCGGCGGTGCCGGTTATCAGCACGCTGCTGCCTTGGTAGAAGCCGCGCCGGCCGAACATCTCATCCAGGGCCGCCACCCCCGACGACACGATGTTGTCCGACACCTGGTGCTCAAGCCGCAGCGAAGTCACGGGCAGCACCGAAATGCCGTCTCCGGTTATCAAATACGGGTACTCGTTGGTGCCGTGGGTGCTGCCGCGGTACTTCACCACGCGCAGGCGCCGGGTGGTAATCTGGTCAATCACGCGGTTGTCGAGCAAAATCACGCAGTCCGACACGTATTCCTCCAGCCCCTGGCGCGTGAGCGTGCCGTCGCCGCGCTCGGCGGTGATGATGGTGGTCACGCCCTTGTCCTTCAGCCAGCGAAACAGCCGCCGGATTTCCGAGCGCAGCACGCTCTGGTTGGGAAACCCCGAGAACAAGGACTCGATGGTGTCCAGCACCACGCGCTTGGCCCCAATGGCGTCGATGGCATAGCCCAGCCGGATGAACAGGCCTTCCAAATCGTACTCGCCGGTTTCTTCAATCTCGGAACGGTCAACGTGCACGTGGTCGACGCGCAGCATCTTGCGGGCCTGCAGCTCCTTGAGGTCGAAGCCCAGCGAAGCCACGTTGGCGGCCAGCTCTTCGCCCGTTTCCTCAAAGGCCATGAGCACCCCGGGCTCGTTGAATTCCTCGACGCCGCGCACCAGAAATTCGATGCCCATCAGGGTTTTGCCGCAGCCCGCGCTGCCGCACACCAGCGTGGGGCGGCCCAAGGGCAGGCCGCCTTCGGTTATTTCGTCGAGCCCCTCGATGCCGGTAGGGCACTTGGGCAGTTGGGGCAAAGTGGACGGGGCAGTCAAGGGTTGCGCTTGCATGAAAAGGACTTCGTAACCAGACAAAGTTAGCCCCGGCCGCAGCACATTGCGGCCCGGCTGCGCGGCCAGCGCGGCGGCTTAGGGGGCGAACCCGCGATTTGTTGGTTTTTCGGGCAGCTGCCGCTCCTACCGGCCCGCCCCGAAAGCCAGCCACCCGGCGCGGTGGGCCTCCAGCTCCTCGGCGCCGATGCCGTAGGCACTTCGCACTTCCTCGGCGCTCAGCAGGCCCTGGTCCACGGCGTTGAGGGCGGCCCAGACCTTTAGCTTGCGCTCGGCTTCGGCGCTGGCATCCGCAGTCGGTTCGGGCCGGCCGTCGGTGTCAAAAAAATCGGGCGTGGCATCACTCATTAGCGCCGCAAGGTAGCGCGTATATTATTAAGAATCCATGAATTTATGAGCCAACAATATCGGCTCTGACGTCGCGTTTTCCGCTGTTGTTTTTAGGTGAAATTTTTTTGTAGCGTCGTTGTCGATGCTCGACGCTTTTTTGACCCGGGCCATCGATTATTAACGCTTCACCGGCACGGCCTCCTCAATATTTGAATCCGCATCGGAATTGAATTATACCGCTTTGCTACCCCAATGACAATTGATGATTAAGCATTTTAAACGCATATATCATATTTTTGTCTTATTTACACTCATAAGCACCATTTTCCGCCTTTTCTGCAGATGAACACCTCCTTTGGCGAAGACTCGCCCGACACCCACCGCCTCGACGCAGCCGTCAGCGGCTGCGCTTTCTCTCCTGACCTTTCCTTTCATTTGCTTGGCAGCGCCGCCGCCGAGCAGCAGGCCGGCGGCCCCTTTAGCCTCGGCCAGAACTACCCCAACCCTTTCGAAGGCGAAACCACGGTTCCCTTCACCCTGAACACCGCCGCCGACGTGCGCCTCGACCTGCTGGACCTGTCTGGCCGCAAGGTGGCCGGCGTGGTGCGCAAGGGCCGCTCGGCGGGCGCACAAAGCATCAAGCTCAACCTGAGCGGCCTGGGCCTGGAGCCCGGCGACTACTTCTACCAGGTGCAAATCAGCTGCAAGCACGGCGTATTTTATCAGCGCCTGCTGCTGACGGCCGAGTAATCCGCTCCTGCGGGCAAGGGGAATCAAGCCGAGGGCCGGCCGTTGCTGCAACGGCCGGCCTCTTTTTTAGGCCGGCGGGCGCCGCCCGGCCGCGCCCCGGGCCCGGCGCCGGTTGTGCCGCCGGGTGCTTTCAGGTTAGGCAGCGCCGAGCGTACTTTGCTGCCGGGGCGCCCGCGGCGGGCGGCCCGGTCATTGTACTTGCTCATCCCACCGCGGCGCTTGCCGCATCATTTCCATTCTATGGCTGACCAAACCCTTACCGGCCTGCGCGCCGGCGTGCTGCACGGCGACGAAGTGCAGGACCTGTTCCAATACGCCAAGGCCCACGCCTTTGCCATGCCCGCCGTGAACGTGACCGGCACCAACACCGTGAACGGCGTGCTGGAAACCGCCAAGGCGGTGAACTCGCCCGTGATTATTCAGTTCTCGAACGGCGGCGCGCAGTTTTTCGCGGGCAAGTCGGTGAGCAACGACGGCCAGCGCGCCAGCATCGCGGGCGGCATTTCGGGCGCCTACCACGTGCACCACATGGCTGCGCTCTACGACGTGCCCGTGGTGCTGCACACCGACCACGCCGCCAAGAAATTGCTGCCCTGGATTGACGGCCTGCTCGACGCCGGCGAGAAATACTACCAGACCCACGGCCAGCCGCTCTACAGCTCGCACATGCTGGACTTGTCGGAAGAGCCGATTGAGGAGAACATCGAAATCTGCAAGCGCTACCTGGAGCGCATGGCCAAAATTGGCATGACGCTGGAAATTGAGCTCGGCGTGACCGGCGGCGAGGAAGACGGCGTGGACAACTCCGACGTGGACTCCAGCAAGCTCTACACCCAGCCCGAGGAGGTGGCCTACGCCTACGAGCAACTGAGTGCCATCAGCCCGCGCTTCACCATTGCGGCGGCTTTCGGCAACGTGCACGGCGTGTACAAGCCCGGCAACGTGAAGCTGCAGCCCAAGATTCTGCACAACTCGCAGGAGTTCCTGCGCCAGAAGCACAACATCGCGGAGGCCCTGCCCATCGACTTCGTGTTCCACGGCGGCTCGGGCTCCAGCCAGGAGGAAATCCGGGAAGCCATCGGCTACGGCGCCATCAAAATGAACATCGACACCGACCTGCAGTGGGCGCTGTGGGAAGGCATCAAGGACTACTACGTGAAAAACGAAGGCTTCCTGCAGGGCCAGATTGGCAACCCCAGCGGCGCCGACGCGCCCAACAAGAAGTACTACGACCCGCGCGTATGGCTGCGCAAGGGCGAAGAAACCTTCGTGGCGCGCCTCAGGCAGGCGTTTGAGGACCTGAACTGCATCAACCGCCGGCCTTAACGCTTGCGCTTGAGTAGCCGTGAACATTAGCGGTGTATTTGAGTAAAACGTCGTGCCCGTCTGGCGTCCGCGGACGCCAGACG
>DASVTG010000453.1:0-5904 GCA_036387695.1 Hymenobacter sp.
GGCTCCGAATTCTATGCCCTGCACGGCCAGCTGGGGGCCAATGTGCCCAAGGTTGATTTCGCCAAAGCCAAGGCGCTCTACACCCTCATCGGCCAAGCCAACGACCAAAGCCTCATCCAGTCCTGCCACGACCTGAGCGACGGCGGCCTCGCCGTGGCGCTGGCTGAGGCTACGTTTGGCTATAACTGCGGTGCCCGCATCGACTTGCCCGAAACAGGCTTGGCGCTGCCGGTGCAGTTGTTTTCGGAGTCGCACTCGCGCTTCCTGGCCACGGTGGCGCCGGAGGATGTGTTGGCGTTTGAGCAGCTGCTCGGCAGCCGCGCCACGCGCCTCGGCATCGTGACCAAGGATGTGCGCTTGGTGGTGCGTCACGGCGGCCGCGAGGTGATTTCGGCCGATACGGATGTACTGCGAAGCCTGTGGACTAATGGCCCTGTAAATAAGCTGCTTGGCGTGGCATCGAAGGAAAACCTCAGCCATTCCAATTCGCTGTAAAAGCACAAGATTCAATTCCATTGGCCCAAAAGACTTTTGAAATGGTACAAGACGCCACGCAGGCAGCACATAAAGTTCAATCGGAGGCACAAACACAGGTGTCGGCGCCGAATGGCTCGGTGCGGGCGCTGATTCTGACGGGCTTTGGTATCAACTGCGAAGAAGAATTCGCGGCCGCTTACCAGATGGCCGGCGCCGAGCCCACCGTCGTGCACCTCAACCAGGTGCTGCACGGGCAGGTGAGCATCCACGATTTCGACACCCTCAACTTCCCCGGCGGTTTTTCCTTCGGCGACGACCTGGGCTCGGGCGTGGTGCTGGCCAACAAGCTGCGCTACCGCCAGACCGGCCAGTGCGGCCGCACGCTGCTCGACGACATCAAGCAATTCATCGCCGATGGCAAGTTTGTGCTCGGCATCTGCAACGGCTTCCAGGTGCTGGTGAAGCTGGGTTTGCTGCCCAACCTCAGCGGCGAAGTAACCCCCGAAGTGACCCTGACCCACAACGCCAGCGGGCGCTACGAAGACCGGTGGGTAACGCTGCGCGTGAACCCCGCGTCGCGCACGCCCTTCCTCAAAGGCATCGACACGTTGGAAGTGCCCGTGCGCCACGGCGAAGGCCGCCTCGTTATTCCGGACGCCGCCATTCAGCAGCGCATCGAAGCCGGCGGCCTCAACTGCCTGAGCTACCTCGACGCCAACGGCGACGGCACCAACGTGTATCCCTTCAACCCCAACGGCGCGGCCCTGAACTGCGCCGGCCTCACCGACCCTACGGGCCAGGTATTCGGCCTCATGCCGCACCCCGAGGCGTTTTTATCGGCCTACAACCACCCGGACTGGGCCCGCCGTCGGCGGCAGAATCCCTCCGCTTCCGAGGAAGGGGAGGGGCTTCGGATTTTCAAGAACATTGTGGAGCACATTGCTCAACGCAAGATGGGCGGCGCGGCTCCATTTGCCTCACCCCCCGGCCCCCTCTCCGGGGGAGAGGGGGAGCCTGACGACTTGTTCTTGGTTGAAGAACCTGTTGCAGCTTATGGTAACAAGGTTTTTGTTGCGGGGAAGGACGGCCGCTTAACGGCTGACCGAAAGAATTGGGAAGAGAAACGGAAGCCGTTTGGCCGGCATATGCGCCATAACCCCACTGAGGCGGAGGATGCTTTATGGCAGGCCGTGCGAGATAGGCAACTAGCAGACGTAAAGTTTCGCCGCCAGCACACAATCGGTCCGTTCATTGTCGATTTTTTTAGTCCTGACCATCAACTCATCGTGGAAGTGGATGGCTACGTTCACGCCGGAATTGAACAGGCGGAGTACGACGCCGGCCGAACCGTCGAACTAGAAAAGCTAGGCTACCGCCTAATTCGATTCTCCAACGATGAAGTCCTGACCTCACTCCCCAGCGTCCTACAACAAATCAAAACCGCTCTAAACAAGTAAGCCCAAAACCAACCTGAAGCAGCGCTACCTTGGCTCCCCCTCTCCCCTGAGTGGGGGCCGGGGGGTGAGGCAAAACGACAGAACAACATATATGAACACCCTCACACACTTCGCTTCTCCCCAACTCCCATTGCTGCACCGCGGCAAAGTGCGCGACAGCCTGCGCGCCCCCAGCGGCGACCGCCTCATCATCGTGACGGACCGCCTCTCCGCGTTCGACAACGTGCTCGAAACGGCCATTCCGCACAAAGGCGCCGTGCTGAATGGCCTGGCCAATTTCTGGTTCGAAAAGACGGCCCACATCATCCCGAACCACGTCATCAAACTCGTGGATGCCAACGCCATGCTGGTGAAAGAGGCCCAGCCCATCAAGGTGGAGATGATAGTGCGCAACTACATCACCGGCTCGATGCTGCGCGGCTACCAAAAAGGCCAGCGCACCTTTTCGGGTGTGACGGTGCCCGATGGCCTGACTAAGCACCAGCAATTCCCCGAGCCCATTGTAACGCCCACCACCAAAGAGGAGTCGGACCGCGAAATCACCCCCGAAAACCTGGTGAGCGAGGGTTGGGTGACCAAGGAGCTGTACGACCAGATGGCCGTGAAGTCCCAGATGCTGTTTGCGGTGGGTTCGCGCCTGCTGGCTGAAAAGGGCATTATCCTGGTCGACACCAAGTATGAGTTTGGCTTGCTGAACGGCCAGCTGATTCTCATCGACGAGATGCACACGCCCGATTCTTCGCGTTTCTGGAGCGCCGAGGACTACGCCAAGAACCCCGAAACGGTGGAGCAGATGGACAAGGAGTACGTCCGCCAGTGGCTCATCGCCAACAAAAAAGACGGCGAGTACCCCCGCGCCCTCACGCCCGAAGTGGCCCAGGAGGCCAGCCGCCGCTACCTCGATATCTACGAGCGCATCACCGGCGAGGCCCTGCCCTCCGCCGAAACCGCCGCGGCCGACGCCCCCGGTTCGGGCCGCCACGACGCCCGCGCCCGCTTGCTGGCCAACCTCGTAAACGCTGGCTTGGTGAAAGATGCCTGGGTGAACATCGTAATGGGTTCGCCCGCCGACAAGGAGCACTGCGAGAAAATCCGCCAGCAGTTCGAAGGCTACGACGTCTTTACCCAGTTGCGCGTGACCTCGGCCCACAAAAACGGCGAAGCCATTGCCGGCATGGCCGACATCTGGAACAACAGCCTGGAGCCTGGCGTCATCATCGCCGTGGCCGGCTTGAGCAACGGCCTGGGCGGCGCCCTGGCGGCCAACGTGAACGTGCCCGTCATTTCGTGCCCGCCCTACAAGGACTACGCCGAGCTGGCCATGAACCTGAACTCGTCGGTCATCATGCCCAGCGGCACGCCCAACCTGACCGTGGTGCGGCCCGACAACGCCGCCCAAGCCGCCCTGCGCGCCCTGAACATCCCGCGCCTGCGTGAGCGCCTGAACAAGGACATCCTCGCCACCAAAGCCAAGCTGAAAGCGGCCGACGAGGAGTTTCGGGTACTGTAAGAAGCCATGCATCTGATGAAATCCGCCGAGCCAAAGCAGCTAGTTGAAGCCTACATCGAAGCGTATAACCGCTTCGATGTAGCCGGCATGCTCGCGCCCCTGCACGACGAGGTGGTATTCCAGAACATTGCCGACGGCGCCGTGAACCTGACCACCAACGGGAAGGAAAGCTTTCGGCAGCAGGCCGAGCAGGTCTTGCCGTTTTTCTCCCAGCGGGAACAGCGCATAACCGATTGGCAGCTGACCGATGACCAGGTAGAAGTGGCCATCGACTACACCGGCGTGGTGGCCATAGAATTTCCGAATGGGTTGAAGCCCGGCGACACGTTGCGCCTGCAAGGCAAGTCGGTGTTTCGCTTTGCCGACGGCCAGATTATTTCCATCCAAGACATTAGTTAAGCCGCTACGGGCTTCCCAATTTTGACCAACTCCCAAAACGTTTTGCTCCTCGGTTCCGGCGCCCGCGAGCACGCCCTGGCCGAAAAGCTGACCCGCGACGGCGCTACCGTGCACGTGTTGCCCGGCAACGCCGGCATTCCGAACAGCCAGTTGGGCTTTAACCCGCTGGATTTTGAGGCCGTGAAAGCTTACGCGCAAGCGCTGGATTCCAAGCTGATTGTGGTGGGGCCCGAGGCTCCCTTGGCCGCCGGTATTTCCGACTTCTTTGCGGGCTCCGACATCAAAGTTTTCGGCCCCACCCGCTCGGCGGCGCGGCTGGAAAGCTCCAAAGTGTGGAGCAAGGATTTCATGCGGCGTCACGGCGTGGCTACGGCAAAAGCCTGGCCGTTCCGGAGCGACAACATTGCCGCGGCCCGCGCTAAGGCTGCTGAGCTAGGCGGGCACGTAGTGGTGAAGTACGACGGCTTGGCCGCTGGCAAGGGCGTTTACGTGTGCTCGTCGCCGGAAGAAGCGGAAGCCGCTTTCGATGACCTACAAACGAGCTATACCGGCTGGTTTTCCTTCCTGCTGGAAGAGAAATTGATTGGCCCCGAAATCAGCATCATCGGCCTCACCGATGGCCGCGAAATCAAGATGCTGGCCACTTCGCAAGACCACAAGCAGCTGCTGGCCGGGGACCAGGGCCCCAACACCGGCGGCATGGGCGCTTACTGCCCCGTGCCCTTCGCCGACGACAACGTGCTGGCGGCCATCCGCCGCGATATCGTGGACCCGACCCTGCGCGGGCTGCAAAATGAGCAATTTGCCTTCCACGGTTTCCTGTATTTCGGCATCATGCTCACGCCCAGCGGCCCCAAGCTGCTGGAATACAACGTGCGCCTCGGCGACCCCGAAGCCGAAGTCCTGCTGCCTGCTCTCGACAGCAGCCTGCTCACGCTGATTGAGGCCACGCTGAACGGCACGCTGGCCAAGCAAACCATGCGGCAGCGCGCCGGTGCTTTTGTGGGCGTGGTGTTGGCCTCAGGCGGTTACCCAGCCCCGCAGTTTCCCACGGGTTTTGCCATCACCGGCCTGGACAAGCTGCCCCTGAACGTGCGGGCCTACCACGGCGCCACCAAGCGCAGCGAGGCCGGCGAACTGCTGACCAACGGCGGCCGGGTGCTGGTGCTCACGGCCCACGGGCCCGATTTGGAATTGGCTACGGCCCGGGCCTATGAGGCCTGCGCGAAGGTGACGTTTCAGGATGCCTACTTCCGCCCCGACATTGCCCAGCGCCCCGCGCCGGTGTTAACGGCCAGCGCCGTAAATTGAATTGAAAACTCGTCCATGAGCAGCCCCACTCCCGCAGAACAGAATCGTCAGGCACGTGTCCCCATGGGCGGTGCGAGCGCGGAGACGCCTGGCGTAGCCAACCGCAAAGCGCGCCTGGCCATTTTGCTTTCGGGCCGGGGCTCCAACATGCTGTCGCTGGTGCAGGCCACCAAAACCGGCGTGCTGCAAGGCCTGGCTGAAGTGGCCGTGGTGTTCAGCAACAAGCCCGATGCGCCAGGGCTGGAACTTGCTGCCGCGCAGGGGTGTCCGGTAGCTTCCCTGCCCAGCCAAGGCCGCAAGCGGGAAGCGTTTGATGCGGAAGTTGCCGCGCTGCTGCAGCAGTACGAGCCGGATTTTGTGGTACTGGCGGGGTACATGCGCATCCTGTCGCCGGCCTTCATTCAGCCGTTCGCGGGCCGTATTCTCAACATTCACCCCGCCGACACCCACCAGCACCAGGGCCTGCACGCCTACGAATGGGCTTTTGATAATCAGTTAGCCGAAACCAAAATCACTGTGCACGTGGTTGACGAAGGTCTCGACACTGGGCCTATCCTGGTCCAGGAACCCGTGGATTTGCGCGGGGCCGACACCCTGGCCGAAGTCGAGCGCCGTGGCCTGGCCGTGGAGCACCGCCTCTACGCCCAAACCCTGGCAGAATTAATCAAAACCAAACAAAAAAGGTCATGGTGAGCGCAGTCGAAGCATCTCTACCGCTTCGTTATGATGGCATTGATTACTTCCGAGGTA
>DASVTG010000454.1:0-1586 GCA_036387695.1 Hymenobacter sp.
ATTTGGGCTAATACTTTAATGACAATAGTTACCTCATGGCAGTTGACAAACAACCCCTGCGCAGAGGCCTGATTGGTTTTGGCTGCGTGGGCCAAGGCTTTTACGACATTCTACAGCAGCAGCCCGGCTTGGGGCTGGTGGTGACGCGCATAGCCGTGAAAAGCCCCGACAAACCACGGACGCTGCCCGCCGAGCGGTTCAGCTTTCACGCCGATGATTTGCTGACGGACCCTGAACTGGACTTGTTGGTTGAGGTCATTGATGACCCCGACGAGGCGTTTCGGCTGGTGAGCACGGCTCTTCGGCAGGGCCGCCGCGTGGTGACGGCCAACAAGGCTATGCTGGCCCGCCACTTGCCCGAGCTGGTGCAGCTGCAAGAAGAATTCGGCGGCACCCTGCTCTACGAAGCGGCCGTGTGCGGCAGCATCCCCATCGTCCGCACCCTGGATAGCTACTTCAGCCACGAGCCGCTGCGCTCGGTGAGCGGGATATTTAATGGCTCGTCGAACTACGTGCTGACGCGCATGAGCGAGGAAGGCTCCGACTACGGCCCCGCGCTGGCCGAGGCCCAGGCGAAAGGCTTCGCCGAAACCGACCCGTCGCTGGACATGGGCGCCTTCGACCCGCGCTCGAAGGCCGTGATTCTGGCGGCCCACGCCTACGGTGTTTTCCTGAATCCCGACGAGGTGCTGAACCTGGGCATTGAGGGCATCAGCGCCGGTGACATTGCATATGCGGCCGCTCAAGGGCAGAAAATCAAGGTGGTGGCCGGGCTGTATCGCCTGCCCGACGGCCGGGTTACGGCGCTGGTGACGCCGCAGCTGGTGGGGCCGGAGTCTCCGCTCTACGGCGTGGAGCACGAGTTCAACGGCGTGGCCATTGAGGCCGAATTTGCGGGCACGCAGTTTCTGCGCGGGCGCGGCGCGGGCGGCCACCCCACGGGCTCGGCGGTGCTGGCCGACGTGCTCGCTCTGGAGCGGGGCTTTCGCTACGGCTACGCCAAACGCCCAACGGCGCCCGAGCCACAAATAAGCGAGGACCTGGAAATCAGTGTCTATCTGCGGCACTCCACCGTGGCGGTATTGCGCGAAGCGCTGAGCTGGCTGCAAATACCCATTGGGGCAATGCACGTGCGCGGGCCGCACGCCACGGGCACGGTCTCGCTTCATGCCCTGTGGACGAGGCGCGACGAGCTGCGCGCCGCCGGGGTATTTGTGGCCCGGCTGGGGGAGGTGCGTCCGGCCGCGGTGCCGGCGGCGTCTCACGCGGCTGAAGCGGCAGTGTAGCACACACGAAGCTTGAGCCCGGAATCCGATTTTTTGGGCGTCTGTCATCCTGAGCGGAGCGAAGGACCTTATCACGTCCGAATAATGGCCGTTCGACAGTGATAAGGTCCTTCGCTCCGCTCAGGATGACAGAGCTTTTGAATTCCTAAACAGCTTCCACATCAAGCCTTGAAAAGTAAAAGCACGAGTACCCCGAAATTTCATTTCGGGGTACTCGTGCTTTCGGGCTCGGGCTTATTTGAACTCGATGCGCACGGGAAGCTGGCCGGGAAACTTCAGCAGGTAAAGGCCCGCCTTGAG